>JALZBI010000331.1 GCA_030947565.1 Actinomycetota bacterium | reverse complement strand
GTCGGCTGGATGGGCCGCGGCCCGCAATGGGCGGTCGAGCCTGTCCGGTGAGCCGTGCTGCCCGTCTCGGCCGGCGCGCTTACCCTCCGAGAGTGGCGGGTCGTCAGCCGGCGGCGGACGGGAAGGTGTCACGCCACGACCGCATCGCCACGCCTCCGTCGGCGGTGCGGTCGACGGACTCGGCCGCGAGCAGGCTGTGGGCGATCGCCCGGGTCACGCAGTCGCCGGCCGCCTGCATGAGCAGGAAGAGCCCGGTCAGGTCGGGCTCCGGCCGGTCACCGGTGGCCAGGGTGAACAGGGTGTCGCCGTCGACCATCGTGTGCACCGGGTTGATGGCCCGGGCCATCCCGTCGTGGCCGAGGCCGGCCAGCTTCTGGCACTGTGCCTTGCTCAGCGTCGCGTCGGTCCCGATGACGCCGATGGTCGTCGCCTGGCCCGGGTTGAGCGCCGCCGCCTGACGGGGGTCCAGCTCGGCGCGGTGGGCCGCCGCGTCGCCCTCCGAGGGCCTCCCGACCTCGTCGAACTCGCCGTCGAGCCCGTGCCGCACCGCCCAGAGCACCCCAGTGCGGGGGTCGACCGGTGACCCGGCCGAGTTCACCGCCACGAGGGCCGCCACGGTGATCCCGCTCTCGAGCACCACGCTCGCCGAGCCGATGCCCCCCTTGAGCACGCTCGACCGTGCTCCGGTCGCCGCGCCGACCGCCCCCTGTGGCACCCGGCCGGCGGATGCCGCATGGAACGCTGTGGCCCCGTCGGCCGCTCCCGGATGGTTCGCCCACTCCCCACCGCGGCCCAGGTCGAAGAGGATCGCCCCCGGGACGATCGGCACCACCTCGCCCGGCCCGCCGGCCGGCCAGCCCCGCCCCTCAGCCAGGAGGGCGGCCACGATGCCGTCGGCGGCGGCCAGGCCAAGGGCGCTCCCGCCGCCCAGCATGACGGCGTCGACCCGGTCGACGAGGCTGTGCGGATGCAGGGTGTCGGTCTCCCGGGTGCCCGGACCGCCGCCGCGCACGTCGACCCCGCAGATAGACCCGCCAGGAGGCGTGACGACCACGGTGGTCCCGGTCAGCCAGCCGGGCTCGCGGCGGGTCGCGTGGCCGACCTGGAGGCCGACGACGTCGGTGAGGCTGTTCGTGGGGCCGGGTTGCACCGGCTCAGCGTGTCAGACGCTCAGACGTTGATGCCCAGGCGGCGGGCGCTCCGGGCCCGCTGGCGCGACGCGCGCAGCCGGCGCAGCCGCTTGACGAGCATGGGGTCGGCCTCGAGCGCCTCGCTGGTGTCGATGAGGGCGTTGAGCACCTGGTAGTAGCGGGTGGCGCTCATGTCGAACAGCTCCTTGATCGCCTGTTCCTTCGCGCCGGCGTACTTCCACCACTGCCGTTCGAACGCAAGGATCTCGCGGTCACGGGCGGCCAGGACGTCGGGCCGGCGATCGTCGTCGTCGTGTCGCTGCGCGTCCATGGTGGCCTCACTATAGGGCGAAAATGACACCGCTGTGATTCACGCGCCGCCTTTAGATCATCGTGTCGAGGATGGCGCGGATGTCGTCCTCGGTCGTCGTCGGGTTGACGACGGCGAACCGGGTGACCGTCTCGCCGTCGTGGGTCGTCGGCACGACGAAGGCGAACTCCTCGGCGAGCAGCCGGTCGGACCACTCGCGGTAGTCCGCCGGGCCCCAGCCCACCCGTCGGAACACCATCACCGACAGGTCGCGCTCGCGGACGAGCTGGAGGTGCTCGCGCCGCCCAATCTCGTCCTCCGCGAAGCGCGCCACCTCCAGCGTGCGCTCCACGGCCCGGGCATACGCGTCGGTGCCGTGCACGGCGAGGGAGAACCACAGCGGCAGCCCGCGCGCCCGCCGGGTGAGGCCGACGGCGAAGTCGGACGGGTTCCAGTCGGGCCCTTCGGTGAGCACGTCGAGGTAGCCCGCGTGCTGGGTGTGCGCGGCCCGCGCGAGGGCGGGGTCGCGGTAGAGCAGCGCGCAGCAGTCGAACGGCGCGAACAGCCACTTGTGCGGGTCGACGATGAACGAGTCGGCCCGCTCCACCCCCGCGAACCGGTCACGCACCGATGGCGCCGCGAGCGCCGCTCCCCCGTAGGCCCCGTCGACGTGGAACCAGATGCCGAGGTCGGCGCAGACCTCGGCCACCGAGGCCAGGTCGTCGATGATCCCGAAGTTCGTCGTGCCGGCCGTGGCGACCACGGAGAAGAAGGTGCTCGGGTCGTGCTCCTCAAGGGTGCGCCGCAGGTTCTCCCCGGTCAGGCGCCAGCGGTCGTCAGCCGGCACCTCGACGAGCTCGGCGTCCATCACGTCACAGGCCGCCTGGACCGACGAGTGGGCGCCGTAGGTCGCGGCCACCCGCCAAGGCCGGATCCCGGTCCCGTTCGCCTGCGCACGATAGCGAGCGGTATGCCGCGCGGCGACCAGCGCCGACAGGTTGCCGACCGTGCCCCCGCCGACGAAGACCCCGCCCGCGGTCGGGGGTAGTCCGGCCAGGCCGGCGATCCAGCGCAGCGCCTCGTTCTCGGCGTGGACGGCGCCCGAGCCCTCGAGCCACGAGCCGCCGTAGATCGACGACGCCCCCACCACGACGTCGAACGCCGCGGCCTCCTGGGTGGGCGCACACGGGATGAAGGACAGGTAGCGCGGATGGTCGGTCGACAGGCAGGACGGCGCCAGGACGTCGGCGAACACGTCGAGCGCTCGTGCCGTGCCGAGGCCACCGGGCGTGATGGTGACCCCGGTCTCCTCGACCAGCTCGGCCGCACTGAGCGGGCCGTCGAGCGGCACGGGGTCGAGGGTGAGCCGGTCGGCGGCATACGCCAGGACGGCGTCGACGTCGGCCGGTGACGAGGGCCGGTCGAAGCGGTGCACGAGCCGGAGTGTATGCGCGTCGCGGCCTTCTGCCGGCGCCCGCGCCCCGTCCGACGCGCTCCCACGTGACGGCCAGTCATGCCACTTCTCTGCCGTCCCATGGGCACCCGAGTCGCTCGGCTGACCGTCGAGTGCCGGGGGCTGGAAGACCGGGTGAGGGGACGGTCAGCCGAGCAGGGCGGCCCGCAGGTCGCCGACGGTGTGGGCCACGACGTCCGGCTCGGCGGCCACCACGGAGTCGCGACTGCCTGCTCCCCACGTCACCCCGACCGCGGCCATGCCGGCGTTCCGGGCGGCCTGCACGTCGACGACGGCATCCCCGACGTAGACCGCGCCGGCCGGCGTGCCCCCGAGCCGGTCGACGGCCAGCAGCAGCGGGGCCGGGTCGGGCTTGTGGGCGTCCGTGTCCTCCATGGAGACCAGGACGTCGAGGCTTGCCTCGAGCCCGGTCAGGCGGATCGCGTCCTCGGCCGGTCCTCGCAGCTTCGACGTCGCGGCGGCGACGTGCACCCCGGCGGTGGTGAGGTCGGCCAACAGCGTGTCGATGCCGGCATACCGGCGGATCAGCCGCTCGGTGTTGGCCCGGTTCCAGGCGAGGTAGGTGCCGAGCAGCTCGTCCGCGTGCTCGGGGTCGATGGAGCGGAACCCCCGGATCAGCGGCTGGCCGATCCACGACCGGATCATGACCTCGTCCTCCTCGCGGCCCAGCACGCTCGTGAACGCGTGCTGGTAGGACGCGACGATCAGGCCGATGGTGTCGACGAGGGTGCCGTCGAGGTCGAAGACGACCACGGGCCAGCGAGCGGAGGGAGGCATGACCCGCAACCCTAGGACGGCCGGAGCC
>JALZBI010000330.1:899-3721 GCA_030947565.1 Actinomycetota bacterium | reverse complement strand
CGTCGAGATCGACGAGCCGGCCACCCACGACGGTGAGCCGAAGGTCGACGAGAACGGCCTGGTGCGGCCGACGGTGATCCTCTCCCACGGGTACTGCCTGACGTCGGAGTGCTGGGTGTTCCAGCGCCGCTACCTGCGCTGGGCGGGTTACCGCGTCGTCGTCTGGGACCAGCGCGGCCACGGCCGCTCGGGTCGTGGGGAACCTGACTCCTACACGATCGCCCAGCTCGGGGAGGATCTCGCGGGCGTCATCGCCGCCGCCGTCCCCGACGGGCCGTTGGCGCTCGTCGGCCACTCGATGGGCGGCATGACGACGATGGCGTTGGGCACCCTCCACCCCGACCTCGTCCGCGACCGCGTCGTCGCCCTCGGGTGCGTCTCGACCTCGGCGGGGGGTATGCCGCTGGCCTCCGGTGACTTCGCCGCCACGGCCGGGCGGCTCCTGTTGGAACGGCTGGGGCCGCGCGTGGCCGGCCTGTTCGAGACCCGGCCGGAGATCCTCCGGTCGATCCTCTCGGCGAACTCCGAGCTGGCCGAGTTCCTCGTCGAGCGCTACTCGTTCGCCTCGCCCGTGCCGCGGTCCGTGGTGCGGCTGGCGGCCAAGATGCTGCTCGGCACGAACCTCACGGTGATGTCGTCCTTCACGCCGGTGTTTGTCGAGTACGACCAGACCGGCGGCCTGGTGGCCTACCGCGGCTGCGAGACGCTCGTGTTCAACGGCGAGCAGGACATCCTCACGCCGCCGGAGCACAGCGAGACCATCGTCCGGGCCCTGCCCGGAGCGCAGCACGTCATCGTCCGCGACGCCGGCCACGTCATCATGCTCGAGCACCCCGACCTGCTGAACCAGCAGCTCGACGCTCTCGCCGACCGCGCCTCGCACCGGGAGGCACGGGACATCCCGGCCGAGTCGGTGCCGCGGGTGCGTCGTGTCGTCACCGACGTCGAGAAGCAGCGCCGCATCGAGCGGGGGCTGAAGCGGAAGGCCCGCAAGCCGGCCACGAAGGCGCGCCAGCCGAAGGCGTCGTGACCACCGGCTGGCCGCTCGTCGTCGACCTGCCCACGGCGGAGGCGACCCGCGACCTGGGCCGCCGGCTCGGCCGGACGCTGCGGGCCGGCGACCTCGTCCTGCTGACCGGTGACCTGGGGGCGGGGAAGACCACCCTCACCCAGGGGGTGGGGGAGGGACTGCGGGTGCGCGGCCCCGTGACGTCGCCGACGTTCGTCATCGCCCGGGTCCACCCGTCGCTGGCGGGCGGGCCGGCGCTCGTGCACGTCGACGCCTACCGGCTGGGCGGCGCGGTCGAGCTCGACGACCTCGACCTCGACGCCGACGTGGCCGACAGTGTCACCGTCGTCGAGTGGGGCCATGGGGTCGCCGAACGGCTCGCGGACGCATACCTGGAGGTGGTGCTCTGCACCGGGGAAGGTGAGCAGCGGGTGGCCACGCTGACCGGGACGGGCGGGCGATGGGCCGACGGCTCGTTCGGCCCTGACGGCTCGTTCGGCCCGGCGACCGGGGGCGGATAGCCTTCCGCCGTGCTTCTGCTCGCCATCGACACGTCGACGACGGCGATCTCCGTGGCTCTGCACGACGGGTCGGCGGTGCTGGCCGAGGCGACGACGCTGGACGCCCGGGGGCACGCCGAGCACCTGGCGCCCGGGATGACCCGGGTGCTGTCCGAGGCCGGGGCGGCACCGGGTGATCTCACCGACGTCGCCTGCGGGCTGGGTCCGGGGCCGTTCACCGGGCTGCGGGTCGGCATCGTCACCGCGCGCACGCTGGCGCTGGTGACGGGGGCGGTGCTGCACGGCGTCTGCAGCCTCGACGCCATGGCGCACGAGGCGTACGCCTCCGGTCATGCGGGCGACCTCGTCGTCGCGACCGACGCGCGCCGGAAAGAGGTCTACTGGGCCCGGTATGCCGGGGTGGCCGACCGCGACGACGTCCCGTCGCGGGTGGGTGGACCCGAGGTCGTCCGCCCTGCGGACCTCGACCCCGAGGTGGCTGCCCTCCCCGCGGTGGGCCGAGGACCGCTGCTCTACCCCGACTCCTTCCTGGACGGACGCGGCACACCGCTCGACGTCTCGGCGGGGTGGCTCGCGGCGTTGGTGGCCCGCCGGTTGGCGGCCGGGGACACGGTCGACGAGGCCGACCCCTACTACCTGCGGCGGCCGGACGCGGTGCCGTCGGCCACGTCCGTGACGCCGAAGTCAGCCCTCGGGTGAGCACCGTGCGCGCGATGACCTGGCGGGACATCCCTCGGCTGGCCGAGCTGGAGCAGGAGCTGTTCGCCGACGACGCCTGGTCGGCGGAGACGTGGTGGGCCGAGCTGGCCGGGCGTCCCCGCCGTGAGTACGTCGTCCTGGAGGGGATGTCGGGCATCGAGGGGTATGCCGGGGTCGACCACGGCGGCGACGTCGCCGACATCATGACGGTCGCGGTCAGCCCGGAGCGACGGGGTCGGGGGCTCGGCGACCGCCTGGTGGACACCCTGCTCGACCGGGCCCGATCCAGGGGTGCTGGGGCGGTCATGCTCGAGGTGCGAGCCGACAACGACGCGGCGCGGGCGCTGTACCGGCGGCACGGGTTCGCCGAGATCTCGGTGCGGCGCCACTACTACCAGCCCGGCGACGTCGACGCCGTCGTCATGCGGCGGCGGCTGGAGGAGGCTCGGTGACGGTGGCCACCGGCATACCGTCCGACGGACCGCTGGTCCTCGGCATCGAGACGTCCTGCGACGAGACCGGCGTCGGGATCGTCCGTGGGCAGCGGCTGCTCGTGGACGCGGTCGCCAGCAGCGTCGACGAGCACGCCCGGT
>JALZBI010000330.1:0-889 GCA_030947565.1 Actinomycetota bacterium | reverse complement strand
CAACGCGGCGGCCCGGCGGCTCTACGAACGGCACGGGTTCGAGGAGGTGTCGGTGCGGCGGCGCTACTACCGCCGGCCGGGCGCGGCGGACGTCGACGCGGTCGTCATGCGCCGCCGCCTGGAGCAGGCGTCGTGATCCCCGACCCGCCGCTGGTGCTCGCAATCGAGACGTCGTGCGACGAGACCGGCGTGGGCATCGTCCGGGGCGAGACCCTGCTGGTGGACGCGGTCGCGAGCAGCGTCGACGAGCACGCCCGGTTCGGCGGGGTCGTGCCCGAGGTCGCGAGCCGGGCGCACCTCGAGGCCATGGTGCCGACCATCGACCGCGCCTGCCGTGAGTCCGGTGTGCGGCTGTCGGACCTCGACGCGATCGCCGTCACGTCCGGCCCGGGCCTGGCGGGAGCGCTGCTCGTCGGGGTCGCGGCGGCCAAGGCCCTGGCGGTCGGTCTGGGCAAGCCGATCTACGGGGTCAACCACCTGGCGTCGCACGTGGCCGTCGACGTCGTCGAGCACGGCCCGCTGCCGGAGCCGTGCCTCGCGCTGCTCGTGTCGGGCGGGCACTCGTCCCTGCTGCTGGTGCCCGACGTGACCGGCGACATCCAGCCGCTCGGGGCGACGATCGACGACGCCGCGGGGGAGGCGTTCGACAAGGTCGCCCGGGTGCTGGGCCTGCCCTTCCCGGGTGGCCCGCACATCGACCGGGAGGCCCGGTCGGGCTCATCGGTCGCGATCCACTTTCCCCGGGGGCTGACCGCCTCACGAGACATGGAGCGGCACCGGTTCGACTTCTCGTTCTCGGGACTGAAGACGGCGGTGTCGCGCTGGGTGCAGCTGCGGGAGAGGGCCGGGGAGGCGGTGCCGGTGGCCGACGTTGCGGCCAGCTTCCAGG
>JALZBI010000329.1 GCA_030947565.1 Actinomycetota bacterium | reverse complement strand
GCCCGGTTCCTTGCCGACCTCGTTGCCCACCGTTCGGCCACCGGCACCTTCCACGCGACGAGCGACGGCGAGACGACGTGGTTCGGGCTCGCCCGGGCGGTCTTCGAGGAGCTCGGCCTCAACCCCGACCGGGTGCAGCCGACGACGAGCGACGCGTACGCCGCAGCCGCACCCCGTCCGCCGTACTCGGTGCTGGGTCACGAGCGTACGGCCGCCTTGGGGCTGGCCGGGCTCCCACACTGGCGGGACGCCCTGGCCGGATGCGTCCACGAGGTCGTCGCGGGCGTCCCGACCGGAGGGCGGTGAGGTGACGGCCATGGAACCCGGCCCGCAAACGATCCCCGGGCTGGTGTCCGTGGTCGTCGTCAACTACCGGGGTGCCCGCGACACCGTCGCCTGCCTCGAGGCGCTCGCCGCCCTGCCGTGGCCCGCCGACCGCATCGAGGTCATCTGCGTCGACAACGGCTCGGATGACGGGTCGCTCGAGGCGATTCGCGCCGCGGGCACCGGCGCCCAGGTCGTCGACGCGGGCGGCAACCTCGGGTTCGCGGGCGGCTGCAACGTCGGGGCGGCCCTGGCCCGGGGCGAGTACCTCGCGTTGATCAACAACGACGCCCGCCCCGACGCCGCGTGGGTCGCGGCGGCGGTCGAGGTCCTCGAGACCGACCCTGAGGTGGCCGGGGTCGCGAGCCAGGTCCTCGACTGGGACGGCACGGTCATCGACTTCGTCGACGGCGCCATGACCTGGTTCGGGTTCGGCTACAAGCCCGGCGTGGGCGAGGTCCCCGCACCGGACGCCGCCGAGCCGCGCGACGTCCTGTTCGGCACCGGTTCCGGGGTGTTCTTCCGCACGCAGGTCTTCCGGGCGGTGGGTGGGTTCGACGAGCGGTTCTTCATGTTCTTCGAGGACGTCGACCTTGGGTGGCGGCTCAACGTGCTCGGCCACCGGGTGCGTTACGTGCCTGGTTCGGTGGTCTTCCACCGGCACCACGCGTCCATGCGGCACTACGGCCGGTTCCGCGAGTCCTACCTGTTGGAGCGCAACGCCCTGCTGGCGATGTACAAGAACTACGACGACCGCAGCCTGGCCGTATGCTTGCCGGCCGCCCTCGCGCTGGCCGTCCGCCGCTCCGTGGCCAACAGCGGCATCGACGCCCGGATGCTCGACCTGCAGGTGCGTCCCGGTGGGGACGACGACGCCATGGTGACGCTGCCCAAGGACGCGCTCGCCGGCCCGCTCGCCATCGACTACCTCGTCGAGCAGCTTCCGACGATGGCCGCCGACCGGGAGTGGATCCAGTCCCGTCGGCAGCGCGACGACCGTGATCTCTTCCCGCTGTTCCGGCAGCCCCTCGAGCCGGCGTTCGCCCTGCCCTCTTACCTCGACGCGTACCCGGAGGTGACCCGCGTGCTCGGTGTCGACCAGCACTTCGCCGGCCGTCGTGACGTGCTCATCGTCACGGAGGAGCCGCTCGGCCCGGTCATGGCCGGTCCCGGCATCCGGGCCACCGAGATCGCCCGGCTGCTGGCGGCCGAGCACGACGTCACGCTGGCGACCCTGCGTGACTGCGCGCTCGACGAACCCGGGTTCCGGGCGGTCGCGACGACCGGCCGCGCCCTGCGCCGGCTCGTCGACCGCAGCGACGTCGTCGTCCTGCAGGGCTCGGTGCTGACCAAGCACCCGTGGATCGCTGAGGGCGACGCCGTCATCGTGGCCGACGTCTATGACCCGTTCCACCTCGAGACCCTGGAACAGGAACGCGGCCGCAGCCTCGACCAACGATCAATCGTGTCCGAGGCGACGGTCAACGCCCTCAACCTCCAGCTCTCGCGGGCCGACTTCCTGCTGTGCGCGTCGGAGAAGCAGCGCGACTTCTGGCTCGGCCAGCTCGCTGGCCAGGGGCGGGTGAACCCCTACACCTACGACGACGACGAGTCGCTGCGGACGCTCATCGAGGTGGCCCCGTTCGGGCTGCCCGACCACCCGCCCGTCCAGCGGCGGCACGGCATCCGGGGGACGGTGCCCGGCATCGGCCCCGACGACAAGGTCGTGCTCTGGGGCGGGGGGGTCTACAACTGGTTCGACCCGCTGACCCTCGTCTCGGCCGTCGACGTGGTCCGGCAGACGGTGCCCGACGTGCGACTGGTGTTCATGGGGATGAAGCACCCCAACCCCGACGTGCCCGCGATGTCCATGGCGCTGCGGACCCGGGAGCTGGCCCGGGAGCTCGGGCTCGAGGGGACGCACGTGTTCTTCAACGAGACCTGGGTGCCATACGCCGACCGGGCCGACGTGCTGCTCGACGCCGACGTGGGGGTGAGCTGTCACTTCGACCACGTCGAGACCGAGTTCAGCTTCCGCACCCGGATCCTCGACTACATCTGGGCCGGCCTGCCGATCGTCTGCACCCAGGGCGATGCGTTCGGCGACCTTGTCGCGCGTGAGGGCCTGGGGGCGGCCGTGCCGCCCGAGGACGTGGCGGCGCTGGCCGCCGCCCTCGTACACCTCCTCGACGACCCCGAGGCCAACGCCGACGCTCGGGCGCGGGTCCGCCGCCAGGCGACGCGCTTCACGTGGACCCGCACCCTGGAACCGCTCGCCCGGTTCGTCCGCCGGCCGCGCCGGGCCGCTGACCAGCGCACGGCCGCAGTGACTGCGGTGGTCGGGGGCCACAACCGTCCGCGACGACCGTCGTTCGGCGTCGGCGACCTCGGGCTGGCTCGCGAGTACCTCGCGGCCGGCGGCGTGTCCGAGCTGGCGCGCCGGGCGCGTGGGCGGGTCGACCGGGTCGTGCGCGAGCGGTCCTGAGGTCAGCCGGCCAGGGCGTGCTCGTAGGCGCCGAGGGTCGCCCGCGCGCAGGCGCTCCAGGTGAAGGTCGACGCGTGCCGTCTGCGGGTCTCGCGGGTGCCGGCCGGCCGGTCGAGGCTCGCCACCACCGTCTCGAGGAACGACTCCGCGGAGGCGGGGTCGGCGAAGGCGGCCTGCGACCCCAGGACCTCACGGGTGACGTCCAGGTCTGAGCACACGACGGCCGTGCCGCAGGCGAGCGCCTCCAGCGGCGGCAGGCCGAACCCCTCGTCCACCGAGGGGAAGAGCAGGGCGGTGGCCCCGGCCACGACCCTCTGCAGCCGCGGGAACGGCAGGTGGCCCACCAGGCGTACGGCTCCCGCCGGTAGGCCCCCGAGGTCTAGCTCGGTCCCCCACCCCTGACCACCGACGAGGACCAGAGGCGGCAGGTCGACGGCGCGGGCATACGCGAGCCGGTACATCGCCACGAGCAGGGCGAGGTTCTTGCGCGGCTCGAGGGTGCCGACGGCGAGCAGGTACGCCGGCGCCACGCCCTCGTCGGCGGGCGGCCCGGGCGGGACCTCGAACCACGACGGGTCGACCCCGAGATGGGTCGGGTGGATGCGGTCGGGGGAGATGGCGTAGGCGTCGGCGACCTGCGCGGCCACCGCTCGGCTGGGCGTGCAGACGAGCGCCCCACGGCGCAGCGCCAGCGGGACGAGGTCGCGGTAGGCGAGGGACGCCGCGGCCACGGTGTCCGGGTGACGCAGATAGCCCAGGTCATGGATGGTGACGACGCCACGCGCCCGGCGCAGCGGCGGCACGACGAAGTTGGTCCCGTGGAACACGTCGACCGGGCCGGCCAGGACCTCGCCGGTCGGGTGGCGGCCGCGCAGCCAGGCCGCCCGGAGGACACGGGCCGGCACGGGTCTGGCC
>JALZBI010000056.1 GCA_030947565.1 Actinomycetota bacterium | reverse complement strand
GCGTCGAGGACCTCGTGCAAGCGGGGGTCGCTGCCCTGCGGACCGTGGTCGCCGCCTCCGGTGCGGCGCCCGACGACGTCGACCGGCAGGTCGCGCGCACCCTCGCCTTCCTACGCCGCCGCCTCACCGGAGACTTCGAGGTCGACGACTTCGGGTTCGACGAGGACTTCACGGTCAACGCCTTCCTGCCGTTCCTCCGTCCCCTCTACCGCAGCTGGTTCCGGGTCGAGGTGCGGGGCATCGAGAACATTCCGGCTGAGGGCGGCGGTCTCGTCGTCTCGAACCACTCGGGCACGCTGGCGTTCGACTCGCTGATGACGCAGGTCGCGGTCTACGACGAGTCGGCGGCCCACCGTCATCTACGGATGCTCGGAGCCGACTTCGTCTTCCAGACACCGGTCGTCTCCCAGATGGCCCGCAAGTCGGGTACGACGCTCGCCGCCAACCCCGACGCGGAGCGCCTGCTGGCCCAGGGCGAGCTGGTCGGGGTGTGGCCGGAGGGGTTCAAGGGCATCGGCAAGCCGTTCAGCGAGCGCTACAAGCTGCAGCGCTTCGGCCGCGGCGGGTTCGTCGCCTCGGCCATGCGCGCCAGGGTCCCCATCATCCCGTGCTCCATCGTCGGAGCCGAGGAGATCTATCCGATGCTCGGCAACCTCAAGACGTTCGCCCGGCTCGTCGGAGCACCGTATGCGCCGGTGACCCCGACCTGGCCGCTGCTCGGTCCGCTCGGGCTGATCCCGTTGCCCAGCAAGTGGATCATCGAGTTCGGGGTGCCGGTGGAGACCGCCGATCTCGGTGACGGGGCGTCCGACGACCCGATGCTCATCTTCGACCTCACCGACCGGGTGCGCGAGACGATCCAGCAGACCCTCTACTCGCTGTTGATGCAGCGCCGGTCGGTCTTCTTCTAGCTCGTCGCCGCCCACACCGGGCGGCCCGGCTCGTGCACCGGGCGACCCGGGCGACCGGGCGACCCGCGCAACGCGTCAGGGCAGCGCCGCCGTGGTGGTCACGCCGCCCAGCGTGATGGTCGCGCTGACGCTGGGCGTGGGCAGGGTCGGCGACAGAGTGACGGTCGGCAGTGTCGGCAGGGTCGGCAGGAGGGACGTCGGGGCGGGCGGGAGAGAGGTGACGGCTGACGGCGAGGGGGTCGAGCCCTGCGTCGGCACAACGGGGTTGATCGGGCCGACCGTCGCGGAACCGCCGCCCGCCCCGCCCCCCGTCGTGGCACCGGGCCGGCCTGAGCTCGACGGCGCCCGGGCCGCAGTGGACGGTTGCGGTGACCCCCCTGACCCAGGTCCCCCTCCCGAGGCCGTCGAGGGTGCCGGGAGCCGTGCGCCCCCGCCGCTCGTGCCGGTCGGTGGGCTCACCGAGGTGGCCGGGCCTGTCGGGGCCGCCGAGCTCGTCGAGCTCGCCGAGCCCGCTGCGGTGGTCGGCGCCTGCGTCGGGGAGAGCGTGGCCAGCTGCTGGCGGGCCTCGTCGGTCGCGGCTCCGCAGGAGGTGCAGGCGGCGAGCAGGTGCAACGCCTCGTCCCGCATGGACACGACCTGGGCCCGAAGGCCACGGACCGTATCAGCGACGTCCGGAGCGGTCTGCGCGAGGGTCGCGATGGGGGGGAGCACCCGGCCGGCGAAGGCGCCGATGACGGTGAGCGACTGAGGATCGGCGCGGCTGCCGAAGTCCGAGACCAGGGTCTGGCGGGCTCCCTGCGTCGCCTCCAGCCCGTCGGTCAACGAGATGCGCAGGTCGACGGTCGAGCGTGCCGGCTCCGAGGCCAGCAGCAGGGCGTCGTCGATGTGGCGTTCAGCGACGTCGAGCAGCCGTACCCCCCGGCCCTGCTCACTACCCCCGAGCGCGACCCCGACGCGGTCCACCAGCTGTCGTGCGGCATACAACGGCTGGCCCGGCAGCGACGAGCGCCCGGCGACGCCGACCACCATGGCCAGGACCAACACGCCCAGAGCCCCGGTCAGGGCGACCCGGACACCGCGTCCCCGGCCCCCGCCCAACGTCAGAACCCGCGGCCGGACCCGGACACCCGACACCGGCACCGGCGCGCGAGGCGCGGCGACGAGGGGTTCGCTGAGGAGACGGTCGTGCAACGCATTGACGAAGGCCACGGGGGGACCGAGGGGGACGAGCAGGTGGTTGAGATCCTGCAGCTCCTGGGCGAAGGCGACATCGTCGACCGCCCCCGGGTCGACGGCTCCCCCACGCAGCGCGGTCTCCAGCCGGTCGGCGGCGCGGGTCAGCACGGCCGGTCACCCCGCACGGTCGAGGTCCTTGCGCAGGGCGCGGATGGCCCGCAGCTGCAGCTGCTTGACCGCGTTCTCCTTGCGGCCCAGCACGAACGCGCACTCCGCAAGGGACAGACCCTCCATGAACCGCAGCACGATGCACTCCGCCTGGTCGGGCGTCAGGTTGCGCAGGGCGTCGAAAAGCTCGACGTCCCGATGACGACGGAGCACCTGCTCCTCAGGTGTGTCCTGGTCGAGGGCGCGGTCGAGCAGGTCGTTGGTCGTGATCTCGAGTCGGAACCGGGCTGACTTGCCGTGGTCGATGACGAGGTTGCGGGCGATGGTGATGAACCAGGCCGTGATGTCGCGGCCCTGCCACCGGAAGGACCCGATATTGCGCAGGGCCTTCAGGAACGTCTCCGAGGTGATGTCCTCGGACAGCTGACGGTCGCCGGTCCGAACCATGACGTAGCGGTAGACCACGTCGACGGAGCGCTCGTACAGCAGGCCGTACGCCTCGGCATCCCCGCCTTGGGCCAGCGCGACCAACGCCTCGACCCGGGCGGCGTCGTGGCCCTCGAACCGCGGTCCGGACGACCGCGGCGGGTCGGGCTGGCCCCCTCCGGAGGCCCGGTCCGCGAGAGCCAGGGCCAGCTGGTCGCGCAGGACCCGCCAGGCCTCACCCAGGGGGCGGTCCTTGGGGTGGTCCATGGGGTGGTCCATGGGGTGGTCCATGGCGAAGCGCACGGGAACGGCCGCAGCAGTGCCTGCGGCGTCGCCGTCGACCCCCTCAAGTGGACGTGCGCCTGCCATTGACGAGAGTGTCGCACCCTCTCGCACGCATGTCGCATCAAGGCGACGGCATCGCCCCCTTCGTCCTGATTAGCTGCGAGCACCGGGCGCACCCGCACACTGGGTGGGTGACCGACCGACCGAACCTGCCCCGGATCACCCTCATCGGCCGCTCCGGCTGTCATCTGTGCGACGACGCTCGCGCGGTCGTGACGGCTGTGGCCGCCGAGGTTGGTGTCGGCTGGGAGGAGCGGTCCATCGACGACGACGAGCAGCTGCGGGCTCAGTACTGGGAGCAGGTCCCCGTCACCCTCGTCGACGGGAAGCCGCATGACTTCTGGCGGGTCTCACCCGACCGGCTCCGGGCCGCCCTCGGCCGCGGCTGACCCGCAGTCGCGAGGAGCCACCCCCGTCCCGATCGATGGTGACGTGTACCACACGGCCTGTCCGGCCTCGGTCCGAGGGGTGGTCGCCGGCGCCGCGCGACTTTGTGCCGGCGTTCACAAACGCATACTCTGACGGCACGCGCTCCACTTCCTCCGGGCGCCTGTCGACGACGCACCTCGCTCGCCGGTCTCCCGGGGGCCATCGCCCGAAAGGAGCCGGTGAGCATCTGTGTCCGCCGACCCAGCGATCCGTCGAGAGATCCCCGACGCGACCGTCGCCCGGCTTCCGGCGTACCTTCGCGCTCTGACCGACATGGCTGAGCGCGGCACGAAGAACGTGTCGTCCGAGGAGCTCGCGACGGCCGCCGGCGTGCGCTCGACGCAGCTGCGCAAGGACCTCAGCCACCTCGGCTCCTACGGCGTCCGGGGTGTGGGCTACGAGGTCGACCACCTGGCCGTCGAGATCTCCCGCGCCCTCGGCCTGTCGCAGGACTGGCCCGTCGCGATCGTCGGCATGGGCAACCTGGGTCGTGCGCTCGCGGCCTACTCCGGCTTCACCTCCGGCGGCTTCCACGTCGCCGCCCTCTTCGACGACGACCCCAGCGTCGGTGGCGGAGCCGTCGGTGACCTGGCGATCAGCCCCATGAGCGACCTGCGCCGGCTGATCCGCTCGCGCCGGGTCTTCATCGGCGTCATCACCACTCCGGCCGGCTCGGCTCAGCAGGTCTGCGACGCGATGGTCGCGGCGGGCGTGCGCTCGGTCCTCAACTTCGCGCCCGCGGTCATCACGGCGCCGCCGGGTGTCAACGTGCGTCGCGTCGACCTCAGCACCGAGCTGCACGTCTTGGCGTTCAGAGAGATGCAGGAGATGCAGGACGAACGGCACGACCCGGTGGGGGTCGCCCGGTGAGCCTGCTCGTTATCGGCCTCTCTTACCGCACGGCGCCGATCGGCCTCCTCGAGGCGGTCGCTGCCGCGCCCGTCACGGTGCTCTCGCACCGCATCGCGACGTCCGATGCGGTCGGCGAGTGCGTGGTCCTCGCGACCTGCAACCGCCTGGAGGTGTATGCGGAGGCGCTCACCTTCCATGGGGCGGTCGCGTCCATCGGCGAGGCCCTGGCCGACGTGACGGGGGTCGACCGTGCCGACCTCAGCGCGCATCTCTACGTCCACTTCGAGGACCGAGCGGTCGCGCACGCCTTCACCGTGGCCGCCGGCCTCGACTCGATGGCCGTCGGCGAGGCCCAGGTGCTCGGTCAGCTGCGTGATGCGCTACGTCTGGGCCAGCGGGCTGGCACGGTCGGCGAGTCGCTCAACTCCCTTCTGCAGCACGCCCTCCGCGTCGGCAAGCGCGCTCACAGCGAGACCGCCATCGACACCGTCAGCCGGTCCTTGGTCGAGGCCGGGCTCGACGAGGCCGAGCGGGTCGTCGGCGATCTCGGGGCGGCCACCGTGCTGGTCGTGGGCGCCGGTGGGATGTCCAGCCTGGCGGCCACCACCTCGGCCCGCCGTGGGGTCGGCACGCTCCTGGTCGTCAACCGCACCCCGGCCCGGGCCCAGCGGCTGGCCGACCTCACCGGTGGGCAGGCCTGGCCGCTCGACCGGCTCGGTGACGCCCTCGCCGTGGCTGATGTCGTCATCAGCTGCACGGGTTCGGCGCAGCACCTCATCGAGGGTCGCACCGTCGCCGGTGCGCAGGCCGGCCGCCATGGGCGGCCCCAGGTCTTCGTCGACCTGGCGCTGCCGCACGACGTCGAGCCCGAGGTCGCTCAGCTCCCCAACACCGCGGTCCTGGGCCTTGGCGAGCTCGGGGCCGTGCTCGCCGCGCAGTCCGACGCCCAGACCCTGCCCGAGGTGCAGGCGGTGCGCGACCTCGTCACCGGCGAGGTGGCGGCATACCTCGCCGGGCGGATGGTCAAGTCGGTGGCGCCGACCGTGGCGGCTCTGCGCTCCCGGGCGGCGGCTGTCGTCGCGGCGGAGATGGAGCGGCTCGAGCACCGGCTCCCGGGCCTGGACGACGCCACTCGGGAGGAGGTGCGCCACACGGTGCACCGAGTCGTCGAGAAGCTACTCCACACGCCCACCGTGCGCGTCAAGGAGCTGACGAGCAACGGGCACGGCGAGGACTACGCCGCCGCGCTGCGCGAGCTGTTCGACCTCGACCCCCACACCGTGGCCGCGGTCTCGATGCCGCCGGCCGAGTCCCCCCTGCACGCCGAGCTCGCCGACCTCGCAGACCTCGCCGAGCTGCAGCCCGATCGGGGAGGTGAGGGATGACCACCCTTCGCCTCGGGACGCGCAGGAGCGCCCTCGCCGTGACCCAGTCGGCCCTCGTGGCCGACGCGCTCCGCGAGCACGGCCACGACGTCGAGCTGGTCGAGCTGTCGACGTTCGGTGACGAGTCCACCCGGGCGCTGACGAGCATCGGCGGCACCGGCGTGTTCGCCGCGACGATCCGGCGGGCGCTGCTGGCCGGCGAGGTCGACCTCGCGGTGCACTCGCTCAAGGACCTGCCCACGGCGCCCGAGCCCGGCCTTGTCGTCGCGGCCCTGCCCCAGCGCGACGACCCCCGCGATGTGCTCGTCGCTCGCGATGGCCTCACCCTCGGTGAGCTGCCGCAGGGCGCCACGGTGGGCACCGGGTCGCCCCGGCGGGAGGCCCAGATCAATGCCCTGGGCCTCGGAGTCGAGGTCACCCCCGTGCGCGGAAACGTCGACACCAGAATCGGTTTCGTGCGTTCCGGCGGTCTCGACGCGGTCGTCCTGGCGCGCGCCGGCCTGGCCCGGCTCGGCCGGCTCGACCAGGTCACCGAGACGCTCGACCCGCTGCAGGTCCTGCCCGCTCCCGGCCAGGGGGCGCTGGCCGTCGAGTGTCGAGAGGACCGCGCCGACGTCCGCGTGGCGGTCTCCGTGCTTGACGACCCCGACACCCGGGTATGCGTCACCGCGGAGCGGGCTCTCCTCGCCGCTCTCGAGGCGGGTTGCACCGCCCCCGTCGGTGCGCTGGCGGAGGTGGTCGAGGGCGAGGACGGTCCAGAGCTGTCGCTGCGGGCCTTCGTCGGGTCTCTCGACGGGTCGCTCGAGCTGCGCCGGTCGCTCGTCGCGCCGGTCGACGACCCCGCCGGAGCCGGGCGCCGGCTCGCCGCGGTGCTGCTCGAGGACGGCGCCGCCGACATCACCGCACCGCCTGCCGCACCACCTCACGACCTCTCGCTCGTCGCCGACCGCACCGTCGGCATACGACATCAAGACCCCACCTCTCAGCCCACCCCTTCTCACCCCAGGGAGCAGGTCTCGTGACCCCCACCCCCACCCCCACGACGCCGAGGGCCGGCAAGCCGGTCGGCCGCGTCTCGTTCGTCGGCGCCGGCCCCGGCGACCCCGGGCTCGTCACGCTCCGGGCCCGTGACCGGCTGGCCGTCGCCGACACGGTCGTCATGGATGTGCAGCACCGGCTCGGCCGCGACGACGTGGTCACCCGGTTCGCCCGCGCCGAGGTGATCGTCGTCGACGCCGGGCACGGTGAGCACGGGGAGGAGCTCACCCGCGCCTCGCGGGCCAAGGTCCTCGTCCGCGCCGCGAAGGCCCTCGGCGGCGACGGCCTCATCGTCCGCTTGCTCGACGGCGACCCGGCCCTGTTCAGTGGCTTCGCCGAGGAGGCGCTCGCGCTGCACAAGGCCGGCATCCCCTTCGAGGTGGTGCCCGGCGTCAGCGCGGCCACGGCCGTGCCGATGTACGCCGGTGTGCCGCTCACGTCGCAGCACGCCACCGCGGTGCACGTCGTCGACGCGGGAGAGCGCAAGCACGACTGGGCTCCCGTTGTGGCCGACCACGTCACGGTGGTGGTCCTCGGCGTGCCGGAGGCGTTGCGCGCCGCCCTCGCCGGCCTCCTCTCGGCGGGTCGGGCCGACACGACCCCGGTGCTGCTCACCGAGCAGGGCACCACCACGGCGCAGCTGACCCACGTGACGACGCTGGGCGAGGTCGAGGCCCTCTGGAGCACGACGGAGGTGCACTTCCCCTCGCTCGCCGTCGTCGGCCAGAGCGTCGCGCTGCGCAGCGAGCTGTCGTGGTTCGAGTCCAAGCCCCTGTTCGGCTGGAACATCCTGCTGCCGCGCACCAAGGACCAGGCCGGCGCGACGCACGAGCGGCTGTCGTTCTACGGCGCGCGGGCCGACGTCGTCCCCACCATCTCGGTCGAGCCGCCGCGCACGCCGCAGCAGATGGACCGGGCCATCAAGGGCCTGGTCACCGGACGCTACGAGTGGGTCGGCTTCACCTCGGTCAACGCCGTGCGGGCGGTCCGTGAGAAGTTCGAGGAGTCGGGGCTCGACGCCCGCGCCTTCTCCGGCCTGAAGATCGCGGCGGTCGGGGGGGTCACGGCGGCGGCCCTGCGCGACTGGGGCCTTGTGCCCGACCTCGTCCCGTCGGGCGAGCAGTCGGCGGCCGGCCTGCTCGCCGACTGGCCGGAGTACGACGATCTTCTCGACCCGATCAACCGGGTCTTCCTGCCTCGGGCCGACATCGCCACCGACACCCTCGTCGCCGGCCTCGTCGAGATGGGCTGGGAGGTCGACGACGTCACCGCCTACCGCACCGTGCGCGCCGCCCCGCCGGCCGCCGAGGTGCGCGACGCGATCAAGTCCGGCGCCTACGACGCGGTCGTCTTCACGTCGAGCTCGACGGTGCGCAACCTCGTCGGCATCGCCGGCAAGCCGCACCCGTCGACGGTCGTCGCCGTCATCGGCCCCGCCACCGCCAAGGCGGCGGAGGAGGCCGGCCTGACGGTCGACGTCATGGCACCGGAGGCGTCCTCCGACGCGCTGGTCGACGCGCTCGCGGCCCACGGGCTCGGGCTCGCCGTCGCGGCGCAGGAGGCGGGCGAGCCGGTCCGTCGGCCGAGCGACACCCGCTCCACCGCGCGCCGCCGGGCCCGCTGAGCGTCGGTCTGATGGCAGTGGTGACACCGGTCGTCCGCCCGCGGCGGCTGCGGCAGAACGCCGCCGTCCGGGCGCTCGTCGCCGAGACCCGGCTGCACCCGCGCGACTTCGTGCTGCCGGTGTTCGTCCGCGAGGGCGCGACCGATCCCACGCCGATCTCGAGCATGCCCGGGGTCGTCCAGCACACCCTCGACTCGCTCGTCGCGGAGGCGAAGGCGTGTGTCGGCGCGGGAGTCGGCGGGTTCATGATCTTCGGGGTGCCGACGACCAAGGACGCGGTCGGGTCCGGGGGCGACGACCCCAACGGCATCCTCAACGTCGCGCTGCGGCGGGTCCGTGACGCCGTCGGTGACGACCTCGTCGTCATGGGCGACCTGTGTCTCGACGAGTTCACCGACCACGGGCACTGCGGGGTGCTCGCCGCCGACGGCCGGGTCGACAACGACGCGACGCTGGAACGGTATGCGTCGATGGCCGTGGCGCAGGCCCGCGCCGGAGCCCACGTGGTCGGCCCGAGCGGGATGATGGACGGCCAGGTGCGCGTCGTGCGGTCCGCCCTCGACGACGCCGGGTTCATCGACACCATCGTGCTGGCCTACACCGCGAAGTACGCCTCGGGCTTCTACGGGCCGTTCCGCGAGGCGGTGCAGTCGTCGCTGGAGGGCGATCGCGCCACCTACCAACAGGATCCGGCCAACTTCACGGACTCTCTGCGAGAGCTGCAGCTCGACCTCGACGAGGGCGCCGACCTCGTCATGGTCAAGCCGGCGATGACCAACCTCGACGTCATCGCGGCCGCGCGGGAGATCTCCACGGTGCCGGTCGCGGCATACCAGATCTCGGGGGAGTACTCCATGATCGAGGCGGCCGCCGAGCGCGGCTGGATCGACCGGAAGCGGTGTGCGCTCGAGGCGTTGACGTCGATCCGGCGGGCGGGCGCCCAGGTGATCCTCACCTACTACGCCCGCGAAGCCGCCACCTGGCTAGCTCGATAACCCCGACCGGACTCACGTTGTTGGCGGTTTTCGGGTCCCAGGACCCGTCGAACCGACAAATATGTGAGTCCGGTCGAGCTTTGGGGACGGGAGGGTCGGGAGGGTCGGGGTCAGCGACGGGGGGTTCGATAGCCGGGGGCGACGGTATGCGTTGCGCCGGCCGAGTCGACGAGGACCGCCGCCAGCTCATGGGGGTTGGGCAGGGTCGCCAGCCAGGCCTCCGTGTCGGCGCCGCGGACGAAGGCGGCCGTCGCGTAGACATCGGCCCACGTCAGGTCCGGACCG
>JALZBI010000328.1 GCA_030947565.1 Actinomycetota bacterium | reverse complement strand
GCCTGGACCCGCACGGTCGGCTCGACGTCTACGACCTGCTGGACGAGGTGCGATCCGGCGGGACGACCGTGGTGGTGACCACCCACTCGTTCGAGGAGGCCGACCGGCTCGCCGACCACCTGGTCATCGTCAGCGGCGGGCGCACCGTGGCCGAGGGGTCGCCCGGTGACCTCGTCGGCCCTCACGCCGGCAGCAGCCTCGAACGCGTCTACTTCGACCTGACCCGCCGAGCCGCGGGATGAGCGCTCCCGCCCCCCCACTGGCCCGGGTGACCGGCCAGGCGCGGTTCGAGCTTGAGACCCTGCTGCGCAACGGGGAGCAGCTGCTCGTCTCGGTCGTCCTTCCGCTGGGTGCGCTCCTCGGACTGGCCTTCACGCAGGCACCGTCACTGGGTGCCGGCCGGCGGATCGACGTCGCCGTCCCGGGGGTCCTCGCGCTCTGCGTCATCTCCGTGGCGTTCACCTCGCAGGCCATCGCGACCGGGTTCGACCGGCGGGCCGCTGTACTCCGGCTGCTCGGCACCACCCCCCTCGGCCGGGGCGGCCTGCTCGGCGCCAAGGCGGTCGCCACCCTCGGGGTCGAGGTGGTCCAGTGGGTGCTCGTGGGCGGGGTGGGCCTCGCCCTCGGCTGGCGGCCGTCGGCCACGGGCCTGCCGTATGCGCTGCTCCTGCTCCTGCTCGGCACCTGGGCGTTCGTCGCCCTGGCCCTGCTGCTGGCCGGCACCCTGCGCGCCGAGGGCGTGTTGGCGGTCGCCAACCTGCTCTGGGTCCTCCTGCTCGTGCTCGGTGGGGTGGTCGTCCCGCGGACCGAGCTGCCCGCCGCGATCGCCCCGGTCGTCGGCCTCCTCCCATCGGCAGCGCTGGGCGACGGGCTGCGCGACGCGTTCGGCTCCGGGATCCTGTCGTGGGCAGCCGTCCTCGTGCTCGTCGGGTGGGGCAGCGTCGCCACCCTGCTGGCCGCTCGCGCCTTCCGCTGGTCGGAGTAGCGGTGCTGTCCGGTCTCGACCCGGGTGCCCTCCGGCTCGTCGGTCCCCGCCTCGAGCTGGAGCTGCTCGGGCTGGCGGTCGTCGCGGTCGTGGCCACCGCCGTTCTCTGGCGGCGGGGCCGACGGCATCGACGTCTGGCGGCAGGGGTCTCGGCCATCCTTGTCATCGCGTTCCTGGCGTCCATGGCCAACACGACCCTGCAGGCATACCCCACGATGGCCGACGTGCTCGGGCGCCCGCGGTATCCGTCACCCAGTGAGGCGGGCACCGCCGAGGCGCAGCAGAACGGAGCGGTGGCGTCGATCCGGGTGCCCGACACCGCCTCGCACTTCGGCTCGTTCACCGCCCAGGTGTGGCTGCCCCCGCAGTACTTCACCGAGCCCACCCGCCGGTTCCCGGTCGCCATCCTCACGCACGGCAACCCCGGCCGGAGCACCGACTGGCTGGACTCCGGGTCGGCCGCAGCGACCGGCCAGGAGGTGGCGCGCTCGGGCCATCCGGTGATCCTGGTCATGCCCACCGTGCTCCGCAAGCCCACCGGGGACAGTCTCTGCGTCGACAGCTCGACCCAGGGGCACGCCGAGACCTACGTGGTGGATGACGTGGTCGCCGCTGTCGACCATCAGCTGCGCACCGTGCCGGACGCGGCCCACCGGACGCTGGGCGGGTTCTCGATGGGTGGGTTCTGCGCCCTGAACCTCGGGCTGCTGCATCCCGACGTCTTCTCCGTGGCCCTCGCCTTCTCCGCGCTGACCGTCTGCGAGCCCGACGCGATCGCGGGCGGCAACGAAGCCCTGTTCGACACGCCCGACTGGCAGACCCAGGTCGATGAGAACAGCCCCGCGACGTATGCCGAGCACCTCGACCCGACGAAGGGCCCCGCCCTATGGCTGGATGCGGGAGACGACGAGACGGAGCTGCTCGACCCGTTGGAGGAGCTCGGCACCACGTTGTCCCACCGCGGCTTCACCGTCGAGTCGCACGTCCGTGCCGGTGGACACGACTTCGGCGTCTGGGCCGCCGCCCTCCACGACGCGCTGCCCTGGGCCGCCGAGCGGATGACGTCGCCGCCGGCCGCGTAGTGCCGACTGCCCGGCTCGCGGCTGCGAGACTCACGATCGTGACCACCCCCACCCTTCGGCCCATCACCGACGCCGACGTCCCCGCGGTGCTGACGCTGAACCACCGCTTCGTCGAGGTGCTGTCGCCGCTGGACGCCGAGCGGCTGGAGTGGCTCGTCGGTCTGGCCGACCGCGCCGAGGTGCTGGAGCTCGGCGACGAGGTGGCCGGCTTCGTCGTGACCTTCCGCCCGGGCAGCGCCTACGACTCTGAGAACTACCGCTGGTTCGCCGAGCGGTTCGGTGCCGAGTTCTACTACCTCGACCGGATCGTCGTCGCCGAGCACCTGCGCCGCCGCGGCCTGGCGCGGTTCGTCTACGACGCGATGGAGGAGGCCGCGCAGGACTACGGGCGGATGGCGCTGGAGGTCAACGTGGACCCGCCCAACACCGGCTCGCTGGCCTTTCACGGCCAGCGGGGCTACGCCGAGGTCGGCCGTCTGGGCGAACCCGGGCATGCCGTCGCGCTCCTGGTCAAGGAGCTGGCTGCTCCGTAGCCACCGCATCGGCCCGGCAGGCCTGGTGCCTCCGGGACTGACGGACCGGGCGCATACCCTGAGGGCGTGTCGCAGCTCGCCGTCCCATCCCTGCTCGGTCGGCTGCCCGCCGTCCGCACGTCGCTGGTGCGTCCCATCCTCATCGCCAACCTCGTCGGCGAGATCGGGATCGTCGTCACCGGTGGCATCGTCCGGCTCACCGGCAGCGGCCTGGGCTGCCCCACCTGGCCGGAGTGTGTGCCCGGCTCGTTCACGCCCGTCCCCTACCAGGAGGAGGGCGTGCACAAGCTGGTGGAGTTCGGCAACCGCACCCTGACCGGGGTCGTCGGCCTGCTCGCCGTGCTGGCCCTCTGGGCGGTCTGGTCGCGTATGCCGCGCCGGCGGCCTCTCATCGTCGTGGCCGCGGGCATCGTGGCCGGGGTGCTGGTCCAGGCCGTGGTCGGTGGCATCTCGGTCCGGATGACGCTCAACCCCGCCGTCGTCGCGTTCCATTTCCTGCTGTCCATGGTCATGGTCGCGCTGGCCACGATGCTCGTGCGGGGGGCGGAGGACGCCGAACCCGGGTCCCGCACGCTCCTGGTGTCTCCCCTCATCGCCCGGCTGGCCTCCGTGACGGCCGTGGTGGCCGGTGTCGTGCTCCTGCTCGGCACGGTCGTCACCGGTTCTGGACCGCACAGCGGCGACGCGGTGCAGCCGGCTCGCACCGGGTTCGACCCGAGGACCGTGGCGTGGCTTCACGCCGACGTCGTCATGCTGTTCGTGGGCCTCGTCCTGGCGGTTCTCCTCGCCGTGTGGCTGACCAGCGAGTCAGGTCAAGCCAAGGCCACCTGGCGGGGGGCTCTCGTCGTCACGTTGCTGCAAGGGGTCATCGGCTATGCGCAGTACTTCACGGGGCTGCCCGCCGTCCTCGTGGGCCTGCACATGCTCGGCGCCTGCCTGCTCGTCGTCGCGATGACGCTCGGGCTGATGAACCTGCGCCGCCACCCGATCTAGCCGCCCGTCGGCGGCGAGCCGACCGCCCCACCACCGGTCGGCCGGGGCCTAGACGACGCGGTAGCCGATGTCGGCAGCGGCCTGGGTCAGTGCGCCCTGGAGCGCCGGGGTCGACAGCGGACGCGAGAAGGCGGGCCGACGAGG
>JALZBI010000327.1 GCA_030947565.1 Actinomycetota bacterium | reverse complement strand
GCTCCACCTTGGCTGCCAGGTCGGCCAGCATGACCGGCAGGCCTGGCTCCGGGGCGACGTCCGGCTCAGGCGTCGCCGGAGCCTGCTCCCCCAGGATCGTCGTCGGGTCGACGCGCTCTTCTGGGAAGTCCAGGCCGCGCCGACGCAGCTCTCTGAGCAGGGCGTCGCGGCGCCGCAGGACCGCCCGGAACTCGCCGTCGGTGGCGGCGGCGGAGCGCACCGTGCGTGCCCGAAGGGCGTACCGCAGCTGCGAGACCTCGACGACCAGGGCGGACGTGGACACGGTGGCCCCCGTGTCGGTCGGCGGCACGCCATGCACGCCACGGGCTGCCGCGGAGGCGGTGGCATCGGTCACGCTCATGGGACAGTCTCCGACCCTAGGCTTCTACCGTCACCGAGGTCCTGGGCGACGTTTACGTTGTAAGCATACTCTCCAAAACCCGTTCAAACCTGGGGATGATCGTCGTCACTCGGCGGGCTTCCAGGTGCCCGCCAAGCCCGTCCTCTAGTCGAAAAGGGCCATAGTCCGGGCGTGCTCGATGAGCAGGATACCCGGCAGCTGGCGGTTGACCACCCGGGTCGAGACGTCGCCGAGCCGCAGACCGTGGTCGCGGGCGTAGCGGCGTAACACAGTGAAGGCGTCGTCCATGCTGAGCTCACCCACGTAGGCGATGACGCCCTTGGCCTGCTCGATGACGACGCGACTGTCGAGGGCCAGCAGCAGCTGGGCGTTGACCGTGTCACGGTCCGACGCGGCCTTCTCGTTGACGATGGCCACGCTGGCCACGTGGGCGAGCGCCTGGGCCAGAGCCAGGTCGTCCTCATCCAGCCGCCCGGGGTTGTTGCCGAACAGACCCAGTGCGCCAAGGACGTTCTCTCGCAACCGGATCGGCACGGCGTGCACCGACGCGAAGCCGGCTGCCGTGGCTGGGACGACAAACCTGGGCCACCGTAGCTTCGCCTCGGTCAGGTCGGGCACCAGGATGGGCTCACCGAGCCGGTAGCAGTCCAGGCAGGGCCCCTCGTCGCGCTGCAGCTGGAGGATCTCGAGGTCGTGAGTGCGTTCCGACGAGGCCGCGATGAGGTGCAGCACCCCGCGGGAGTCAGCCAGCAGCAGGCCCGCGGAGGCCACGTCCAGCAGTCGGGCGCAGTTGGAGGTGAGCTGGGTCAGGAGGTCGACCATGTCATAACCGTCGACCAGCTCGTTGGACAGGTCGAGGAATGCCCGGATGACGTCGCGCTCTCGGGCGTCCGTCACCGTCGCCTGCCCTCGCCATCACTAAGACCACCATCGTCCCGGTCGAGGACGAGGCGACGGTCCATGATGGCCTGGGCGACCTCACTGGCGGTCTGACCGATCGCGATGGCGTGCGCGCGCAGCCGCGCGAGAGCTTCGGTTGGAAGCACACCCAGCTGGGCGATCAGAAAGCCGGTCGCCTGGTGGACCTCCAAGCGATCCAGCTCGACGAGGCGTTCCCATGGCTCCTCCACGGCCATACCGGGGGCGGCGCTCTGCACCGTGGCGGAGACGAGATCCAGTAAGGGCAAGGACGCCAGCTCAGCCGCGAGCAGCCCGCCCGCCAGCGCATCGACTCGCAACGGGCCGGGGTCCTCCCGGAACAGGTCGAGAGCTCCGACGCATACCGAGGCCATCATCACCGGCACGGCGAACACCGCCCGTATGCCGTCACTGAGCACCGCGCCGGTGAAGGCCGGCCACCGCTGTTCCGTCACGAGGTTGAGGTCTGGGGCCAAGACCGGCTTCTTGGCTGCCGCGGCGTCGACACAAGGGCCTTCTCCAAACGTGAATTGGTACTCGTCCAACCGCCGGCTGATCGCGTTGCTCGAGCCGAAGGTCCCCTGGGACGCCCCCTCGTGCATCATCGAGATCGCCGCGCCGTCCACCCCGAACAGGTCCACGCAGGCGGCGCACAGCCCATTGGCGGCGGGTAGACCAGGTGCGGCGTCCCTCACGGCGGCTGACAACTGTGACCTCATTCGGTCGATGGAAACCGCCATAGGACCTCAGTTCCGTTGCCAGGTGGGTTGATCGGCCGAAGTGACTGCAGTTCTTCAGACCCTATAACCGCGCGCGGGCCAGCGCACGAGCGGGCGCGCCCACGCTGCGCTACGGACGCAGCTGCCGGGCCTCCGCGCCCGGTCACGGGGTCAGCTGACCCACGCCATGGGTTACCGGAGGATGGCCGCCGACCTGGCATGGGCGAGCACGGCCTCACCGGGCAGCTGGCGGCTGACGATGCGTCCGGCGACGTCACTGAGCCTCTCGCCGCGGTCGCGGGCGTAGCGGCGCAGCACGACGAAGGCGATGTCCATGTCGAGGGTGCCGACGTAGGCGAGGACGCCCTTGGCCTGTTCGAGGACGATGCGGCTGGTCAGGGCGTGCTGCAGCTGGGCGTCGACCATGGTGCGGTCGGCGGTGGACTTCTCGTTGACGATAGCCACGCTGGCGACGTGCACCAGCGCCTGGGCCAGGGCCAGATCCTCGTCGTCGAGGCGGCCGGGGTGGTTGCCGAACAGCCCGAGCGTGCCGAGGACGGTGTCGCGCAGCCGCATCGGGACGGCGTGAACGGAGGCGTAGCCGAGGGCGTGGGCAGCGGCGCTGAACTGCGGCCAGCGCTGGGTCTCCTCAGCCAGGTCGGGGACGGTGACCGGTTGGCCTGAGTGGTAGCAGTCCAGGCAGGGGCCCTCCTCGCGTTGCAGCTGGAACACCTCGAGGTCGTGGCTGCGCTCGGAGGATGCTGCGGCCAGGTGCAAGATCCCGCGCCGGTCGGCCAGGAGCAGCCCGGCCGAGGCGACGTCGAGCAGCTGGGCGCAGCTGCTCGTCAGCCGCACCAACAGCTCGATGATGTCGTAGCCGTCGACAAGCTCGTTCGACAGCTCAACGAACGCACGGATGATGTCGCGTTCCCTGCTCTCGGTCTCGGTCTTGCTCATGGACGTGAACCCTTCCTGCCGTAGTCGACATCGCGTTCTAGCTGCAAGCCCTGGTCCAGGACCGCCCGGGCGACCTCGGTGGCGGTCTGCCCGGTGGTGATGGCGTGCGCCCTCAACCGCAACAACGCCTCGGACGGGCTGACCCCCAGCTGCGCGATCAGCATCCCCGACGCCTGGTACACCTCGATGCGGTCCATCTCTAGAGGCACGTCGAACACGTCTTCACCTATGTCGGCGCCGGTGCCATGTTCACCGATGTCGTCATCGGACATCTGCGTCAGCAAAGACAACAGGGGCACCGCGGCGAGCTCCGCAGCCACGAGTCCAGCCGCCAGCTGGTCACCCTCAAGAGGGCCGGGCCGGGCTCGGAAGAGGTCCAGCGCCCCGAGGCAGGACGAGGTGATCTTGACCGGCAGTGCGAACACTGCTCGAATCCCATCGTTGAGGACGGCCTCGGTGAAGACTGGCCAGCGACCTTCCTGGCCGCCGTCCAGGTGGGGCGCGTGGACCACGACGTCAGACGAGGCGGCCTCGAGGCAGGGCCCCTCGCCGTAGGTGAACTGGTACTCGTCGAGCCGCCGGCTGGTCTCGCTGCTGGAGCCATACGTTCCTTGCGAGACTCCGTCGAAGACCAACGAGATGGCGGCGCCGTCCACGTCCAGCAGGTCGACGCAGGCTTGGCACAGCTGGTTGGCGGTCGACAGCCCCGGAGGTGACTGGGCCACGACGGCGCGCAGCTCGGCTTTCATCTGTGCCAGTGAGGGCGTCACGTAAAAGCCTGACGGGCGTTCAGGGCCGACCTGAAT
>JALZBI010000326.1 GCA_030947565.1 Actinomycetota bacterium | reverse complement strand
GATCAGGAGTCCCTGTCCAGGGCGCAGGCGGACGAGGCCGCGGTCTCGGAGGCCCTGACCGGCTGGCGCCGTCATGAGGGCGTCGTCCGGGTGGCGAGCCGGGTGGGCTGGGTGATCGTCGTCCTCGACCTGGTCCGGCTGCTCGTCATGGTGCCGCTCTACGTCGGCGGTCAGGTGGCCGCCCTGGGGGTGGCCAAGATCCTGCTGGGCTGGCCGGCCTACCTGCTCGCCGTCCTGGTCATCGGCCTGCTCCTGCTCCGGGGCAACACCCCCCTCGACCGGCCGACGGACACCCCCAACCCACCCCCAGCCCCGACCGAACTCACGTTCTTGTCGGTTTGGCGCTCGGGGACGCCCCGAAACCGATGAACTCGTGAGTCCGGTCGGGTCGAGGTGAGGGGCTACTCGTCGCCGCGGGGGAGGCGGTGGCCCGGGGAGAGCATCTGCTCGAGGACGTCCTCGCTCTCGGGCGTCGTGATGAACAGCAGCTCGTCGTGGGCCTCGACGGCATCGTCGCGGCTGGGCGCGATCGGCCGGTCGTCGCGGATGATGCCGACGAGCACGGTGTCGTCGGGCCAGTCGATGTCGGCGATGCGCTTGCCGATGTAGGGCCCCGCCCCGGGCATCGTCAGCTCGACCATCGACGCCTTGGTCTGCTGGAACTGGAAGATCCGCACGAGGTCACCGACGCTGACCGCCTCCTCGACGAGCGCCGTCATCAGCCGCGGCGTCGAGACCGCCACGTCGACGCCCCACGACTCGTCGAACATCCACTCGTTCTTCGGGTTGTTGACCCGGGCCACGGTGCGCGGCACCCCGAACTCCGTCTTGGACAGGAGTGAGACGACGAGGTTGGCCTTGTCGTCTCCGGTCGCCGCCACGACCACGTCGCACTCGTGGACCTTGGCCTCCTCGAGCACCGCGATCTCGCACGCGTCGGCCAGCAGCCACGCCGCGTCGGGGACCCGCGAGGCCTGCACGTCATCGGCGTCCTTGTCGATGAGCAGCACCTGGTGACCGTTGTGCAGCAGCTCGCGGGCGATCGAGCGCCCGACGCTGCCGGCTCCGGTGATGACGACACGCATAGAGATTCCTTGCGGTGATCAGAGGGGTGAGGCGGGAGTCAGTGCGCCGGCGGCGGCTGGTCGAAGGCCCGCTCGATGCGGTGGAGGTCATCCGTCGCGGCGGCCACGTGCACCTGGTCGCCATCCTGGAACACCGTGTCGGGCTTGGGCACCAGGCCGTCGCCCAGCCGGGTGATGAAGGCGATCCGGGCGCCGGTGACCGACTCGACCTCCGTGAGCCGCCGGCCGACCCAGGCCTTCTTGAGGGGCACCTGGGCCACGACGACGCGCCCGCTCGGGTCCGTGAGCGACGGGACCGAACCCTGGGGGAGGATCAGCTGGAGCATCTGGTCCGACGTCCAGCGCACCGTGGCCACGGTGGGGATGCCCAGGCGCTGGTAGACCATCGCGCGACCCGGGTCGTAGATGCGGGCGGCGACGTGCTCGACGCCGAAGGTCTCGCGGGCCACCCGTGCGGCGAGGATGTTGGAGTTGTCACCGCTGGAGACGGCCGCGAACGCGTAGGCCTCGTCGATCTTGGCCGCCTTCAAGGTGTCGCGGTCGAAGCCGATCCCCGTCACCGTCATGCCCTCGAACGAGCTGCCGAGCCGGCGGAACGCGGTGGGTTCGGCGTCGATGACCGCGACGTCGTGGCCCCGCTTGCTCAGGCTCTTGGCCAGGGTCGAGCCCACGCGGCCGCAGCCCATGATGACGAAGTGCACGGCACGGACGCTACACCGGCGGTCCGCTCGGAGCGTGGCCCACCGGGCGGCATACAGTGTGCCCGTGGCGAGCTCTGGTCGTGTCGTCAAACGGCTCATCCTCGGCCGGGCGATGCGCAGCGACCGTCTCGGCGACACGCTGCTTCCCAAGCGGCTCGCCCTGCCGATCTTCGCCAGCGACGCGCTCTCGTCGGTCGCGTACGCCCCCGACGAGATCATGCTCATGCTCGGCCTCGCGGGCGGCGCCTTCGTCACGACCCACTCGTGGCAGATCACCATCGGTGTCATCGTCGTCATGCTCATCGTCGTCGCGTCCTACCGGCAGAACGTCCACGCCTACCCGTCGGGCGGCGGCGACTACGAGGTGGCCACGGTCAACCTGGGTGCGCGCGCCGGGCTTACCGTCGCCAGTGCGCTTCTCGTCGACTACGTCCTCACCGTCGCGGTGTCGATCTCCTCCGGCGTGCAGAACGCCGCCACGGCCCTACCGGTGCTGCGCGGGCACGAGGTCGAGGTGGCCATCGGGCTCATCGTGCTGCTGACGGCGATGAACCTCCGCGGCGTCCGCGAGTCGGGCAAGGCGTTCGCGGTTCCTGTGTATGCGTTCATCCTCGGCATCATCGGGATGGGCCTCTACGGCGCCTACCAGTCGCTCACCGGCAACCTCGGTCAGGCCGAGAGCGCGCAGTACGAGCTGGCCCCCGAGCCCAGCCAGGGCGTGGTCGGCATCGCCGCGGCGTTCCTGCTCCTGCGGGCGTTCTCCTCCGGCTGCGCCGCCCTGACCGGGGTGGAGGCCATCTCCAACGGCGTGCCCGCGTTCGAGAAGCCCAAGAGCCGCAACGCCGCCACCACCTTGCTGCTCATGGGCGTGCTGTCGATCATCATGCTCGGCTCGATCATCTTCCTGGGCCGTCAGACGGGCATCAAGATCGCCGACGACCCCGCCACCCAGCTGACCCTGGGCGGCCAGGTGGTCGGCGAGGCCTACGTCGACGCGCACCCGCAGGACACCGTCATCGGTCAGCTCGCCAACACGGTGTTCTCCGGCTTCACGCCGGGCGTCGTCTTCGTGTCCATCGTCACCGGTCTCATCCTCATCCTCGCCGCCAACACCGCGTTCAACGGCTTCCCGGTGCTCGGCTCGATCCTGGCCAAGGACGGCTACCTGCCCCGCCAGCTGCACACCCGCGGTGACCGGCTGGCCTTCTCCAACGGCATCCTCATCCTGGCCGCCGCCGCCGCGCTGCTCATCGTCGCCTACCAGGCGAAGGTCACCTCGCTGATCCAGCTCTACATCGTCGGCGTCTTCGTGTCGTTCACGCTGAGCCAGAGCGGCATGATCCGGCACTGGAACCGGAACCTGAGGACCGAGACCGACCCCAAGGCCCGGGCCCGGATGCGGCGTTCGCGGATCATCAACGCCGCCGGCGCGTTCATGTCGGCCACGGTGCTGCTCGTGGTGCTCGTCACCAAGTTCCAGGCCGGTGCGCGCTACGCGATCGCCGCGATGCTGGTCCTGTTCTTCCTCATGCTCGGCATCCGCCGCCACTACCGGCGCGTGGCCGAGGAGCTGCAGCTGGCCGACGACGAGACGCCGATGCTGCCCAGCCGGGTGCACGCCATCGTCCTGCTGTCCAAGCTGCACAAGCCGGCGATGCGTGCCGTGGCCTACGCCCGGGCCACCCGGCCGACGTTTATCGAGGCGATCACCGTCGACGTCGACCCCGACGACACGGCGGCGCTGCAGGCCGAGTGGACCCGCCGGGAGATCCCGGTGCCCCTCAAGGTGCTCTCGTCGCCCTACCGCGAGATCACCCGCCCGATCGTCGAGTACGTCCGCTCGATCCGCAGCGGCAACCCGCGTGACGTGGTCGTCGTCTACATCCCGGAGTACGTCCTCGGCCGGTGGTACGAGCAGGTCCTGCACAACCAGAGCGCCCTGCGGCTCAAGGCCCGGCTGTTGTTCACCCCCGGAA
>JALZBI010000325.1 GCA_030947565.1 Actinomycetota bacterium | reverse complement strand
AAGACGTCCACCCGCTCCGACGTCCCGACGCAGGCCAGCGCATGACCCTCCCCACCTCGCACCAACCGCGACAGTCACCAGAAGGCGGACAGCTATGAACAACGTCAGGAAGATCTTCGGCGGCGACGCGCGCCAGCTGGGCATGATCTTCGCCCTCGTCGCGCTGATCGTCCTCTTCCAGGTCATCACCGGGGGGCTGACGCTGACGCCCGACAACGTCAACAACATCATCCAGGGCAACTCCTACATCCTGGTCCTGGCCATCGGGATGGTGCTCGTCATCATCGCGGGCCACATCGACCTGTCCGTCGGCTCAGTGGCGGCGGCGGTCGGCATCTGCGTGGCGATCGCCATGCGCGATTTGTCCCTCCCCTGGTGGCTCGGCATCATCCTCGGGCTGGTCGTCGGGGCCGTCATCGGTGTCTGGCAGGGCATCTGGGTGGCCTACGTCGGCATCCCGGCCTTCATCGTCACCCTCGCGGGCATGCTCATCTTCCGTGGGCTGAACCAGTTCATCGGCAAGTCCAACACCATCCCCGTCGACGCTGACTTCCAGCAGATCGGCACCGGGACGCTCCCCGAGCTCGGCCCCAACACGGGGTACAACAACCTCACCGTGCTGCTCGGGCTCATCGTGTGCGCGGGCATCGTCTACGGCACCATCCGCAGCCGCCGCCAGCTCATCAGCATCGGCGCCACCGTCGAGGAGGGCTGGGTCGCCTGGACCCGGCTGGGCCTGATCTGCGTCGCGATCATGGCCGTGATGCTGCTGTTCGCGTCGGGCCGCAAGGGCTTCCCGTATGCCGGGTTGATCCTCGTGGCGCTGATCGTCATCTACGGTTTCATCTCCACCAAGACCGTGATCGGCCGGCACATCTACGCAGTCGGCGGCAACCGGCACGCCGCCGAGCTGTCGGGCGTGCAGAGCAAGAAGATCAACTTCTTCGTCATGGCCAACATGGCCGTCCTCGCGGCACTCGCCGGGATGATGTTCGTCGCCCGGTCCAACGCCTCCGGCCCGTTCGACGGGGTCGGCTGGGAGCTCGACGCGATCGCGGCCGTGTTCATCGGCGGCGCCGCGGTGAGCGGCGGGGTCGGCACGGTCATCGGCTCGATCGTCGGTGGGCTGGTCATGGCCATCCTCAACAACGGCCTGCAGCTGAAGGGCGTCGGCGCCGACGCGACGCAGATCATCAAGGGCCTCGTCCTGCTCGCCGCGGTCGCCTTCGACGTCTACAACAAGTCTCAGGGCAAGCCGTCGATCACGGCGCTGCTCATGCGCGGTCGCGGTTCGAAGACGTCGTCGTCCGAGACCGCTGAGGCACCGAGCGCCGCAACGGAGACGTCCCGGGTCGACGAGACCATCGGCTCCAACGGCTGATCCGGGGTGACCGCACCCCGCGGTCGCACCACGCGGCATACCCGTCGCACCCAGAACCCGCGTCCCGCCGGGGCGCGCGCAGAAAGGAAACATGCACATGCACCTCTTCGCCAAGGTGGTGGGGGTCACTGCGGTGGCCGCCCTCGCTCTGACCGGCTGCGGTCGCACCGACTCCGGATCCTCGTCCGGGTCGGGCGGGGCCGGCGGGTCGGGCTCCACCGGCGGGTCCGGCTCGACCGGGTTCGCCGCCGACGCCTCCATCGGCATCTCGCTCCCGCAGAAGACCTCTGAGAACTGGGTCCTCGCCGAGGGCCTGTTCAACGACGATCTGAAGAAGGCCGGCTTCAAGGCCGACGTGCAGTTCGCCAACGGCGGTGTCTCCGAGCAGCAGAACCAGATCCAGGCCATGATCACCAAGCAGGCCAAGGTCATCGTCATCGGCGCTATCGACGGTGCCCAGCTCGGCTCGCAGGTCAAGGCGGCCAAAGACTCCGGCGCCATCGTCATCGCCTACGACCGGCTCATCAAGAACACGGCCGACGTCGACTACTACATCGCCTACGACAACTACAAGGTCGGCCAGCTCCAGGGCCAGGCCCTCCTCGATGGGATGAAGGCCAAGAAGCCCAACGGCCCCTACAACATCGAGCTGTTCGCCGGCTCCCCGGACGATGCCAACGCCCAGGTCTTCTTCGACGGCGCGATGAACATCCTCAAGCCGAAGATCGACGACGGCACGCTCAAGGTCACCTCGGGCCAGACGAGCTTCAACCAGGTCGTCACCCAGGGCTGGAAGGCGGAGAACGCTCAGAAGCGGATGGACACGCTGCTGTCCGCGAGCTACACCAGCGCCACCCTCGACGGCGTGCTGTCGCCCAACGACACGCTCGCCCGCGCGATCATCACGTCGGTCAAGCAGGCCGGCAAGCCCATCCCGGTCGTCACCGGTCAGGACTCCGAGGTCGAGTCGGTCAAGTCGATCATGGCGGGTGAGCAGTACTCCACCATCAACAAGGACACCCGCACCCTGGTCGCCAAGACCATCGAGATGGTCCAGGCCCTCCAGAAGGGCCAGAAGCCGGCCATCAACGACACCACCTCCTACAACAACGGGGTCAAGGTCGTCCCGGCCGAGCTGCTGCCCCCGGTCATCGTCACCAAGGCGAACGCCAAGGAGGCCTACGCCAACGACCCGACCCTGTCCAAGCTGACCCAGTAGCTCGTCTGGGGAGCTGACGCCGGTCGCGTCACCCCGCACCACCCGCAGCACCGACGGCGGTCCGTCCCAACCCGGGGGCGGGCCGTCGCCGTGTCCGCAACCCTCCGTCGCCGGTATTCAGGTGCGCACGGTAGGTGAGGCCCGTAGCCGCGGTGCCGACCCCGGTCAGGAGAACACCGCCGGGGTGGACCCGTGGTGCGACACGCAGCGAGCCTTCGCGCGGAGGACCCGCCTCAGAGCAGGACGGTGGTGAAGGTGCCGACCTCGCGGTAGCCGATCGCCCGGTAGGTGGCGCGCGCCGGGGCGTTGAAGTCGTTGACGTAGAGGGTCGCGAGCGGCGCGATGTGCCCGAGGATCAGGTCGGTCGCCGCCGCCATCAGGGGCTCCGAGAGGCCCAGGCCCCGCATCCGCGGGGCGAGCCAGACGCCCTGGATCTGGGCGGCGTCGACCGCCGCCGAGCCGACGTCGGCCTTGAAGAGCACCTCGTCGTCCTCGACCCAGACGACGGTATGCCGGTCGGTGACCAACCCGGCGATGAGCGTTCGGTAGGCCCGGGAAGAACCCCGGTAGGGCGGGTAGCCGATCTCGTCGGTGAACATCGCGGCCGCCGCCGGCAGGATGATGTCGACCTCCTCGAGCCGGGCGAAGCGCACTCGCGGGTCGGCGTCGAAGCCGATGTCGTCCGACGTCCTGGACGTGGCCATGAGCGGCTGGTTCAGGCGCACCGCACGGGCCTTGCCCCAGGTGTGCTCGAGCACCGACCACAGGGCGAGGACCTGGTCGGAGGGACCGAACAGCGACGCACACCCCTTGTGCCATCGACGGATCCGATGCGCGAACGCATCGGCCGTCTCCTCGTCGCACTCCACCGGGACGACGTTGGCCGACACCCAGCACATCGACCGCAGCCGCCCGTTGCTGCGAAACCCGAGCAGCGCGCCCGGGGCAGTGCTGAGCGCACCTTCCACGATCCTGGCCGCCACGAAGACGTTGGCGGCAGGGTCGACGGCACACAGGGCGAGCGCCTCGTCACGGTCGGCCACCGTGAGGGCGCGCACTGGGGACTGGGTGCGCAACACCAGGACAGCCTGCCTCCCGTCATGCGCAGTTGTCGACCGAAGCGCCGCGGATCGCCCGGTCGGGCCGGTCGCTGGTCGGACGCTTGGGT
>JALZBI010000324.1 GCA_030947565.1 Actinomycetota bacterium | reverse complement strand
GCCGTCGTCGTCGGGGGGCGGCGGTTCGTCGGCCGCCGGGGGCTCCGGACGGAAGTCCGGTTCGTGTTCTGGGACGGGAGGACGATCCGCCACCCGACCTGACGGCCCGGCCGCGCCCCGGCTGGTCGCTCCGCCGCGCGACCGGTCCGACGGCGGCGCGGGGGACTCGTCGCGCTCGGGCCGGTCGGAAACCTGCCCTCCCTGCCCTCCCGGGCCTCCCGGGCCTCCCTGCCCTCCCGGGCCAACCGGTCCTCGAGGCGAACCCGGTTCGGCCCGGGCGGGGCCGGTGCGCCCCGCCGCACCGGCCGCCCCGGCGCGTGAAGCGGCGCCCGCGTCGGCCATGGGGATGCCCTCGACGGGGACGTCGATGCCGATCTCGTCGATGAGAGCCTGTCGGACCCAGTCGCCGTGCTTGCCCTGCCGGAACGTCTGGGTCAGGCCTTCGGTAGCGATGCCCAGCACCAGCCGGGACCCGTCGTAGTCGACGACCTGCGCGTGCTGGGACAGGAAGGTCCAGGTGAACCGGCGCATCGTGAAGACCCGGGCCAGCACGTCGGGCCAGACGCGCCGCAGGGTGGCCGTGTCCACCGCCCCGGAGGCCGCACCGGGCCCGCCCGAGGGAGTGGTCGCGCCTGACGGTGGAGAACCCGGCGAGCCCGCTGACACCGCAGGCCACCGCGCCTCGGTCGGGACCGAGGCGCTGGTCTCGCGCGGTGAGCCGGCCGACGTCGGGCCGACCGCGGACGTCTGCGGCGGCACGGCTGGAAGGGACGACGGGTCCTCCCGGCTGGAGGTCGGAGCCGGCTCGACCGGGGCCGACCGGCTGGCCGAGGCGATGGACGGCTGGGTGGGCGCAGCCGCGGACGGCACAGCGGCGGACGGCGCAACGGGGGACGGCGCGACTGCCGAGGTGGGACGTGCTGCGGAGGGGGTGCCGCCGAGCTCGAGGCGCCGTTCGAGGCGGTCGAGCCGAGCGGCATACCCACTGGACCCCGAGGCGGCCGGAAGCAGGATCCGGGCGCAGATCAGCTCGAGCTGCATCCGGGGAGCGGTGGCACCGGTCATCTCGGTGAGCCCGGCGTTGACGATGTCGGCGGCCCGCGACAGCGCCCCCGGGCCGAAATGGGCCTGCTGTCCGCGCATCCGTTCGAGCTGGTCCTCGGGGACGCCCCGCAGCACCGACGCGGCACCCTCGGGCACGGCGGCGACGATGATGAGGTCGCGCAGCCGCTCGAGGAGGTCTTCGACGAACCGGCGCGGGTCGTGACCCGACTCGATGACCTTGTCGATCTGGGAGAAGACGGCCGCCCCGTCACCGGCCGCGAGCGCGTCGATCGTTGCGTCGAGCAGCTCCCCGTCGGTGAACCCGAGCAGCGCCGCGGCCCCCTCGTAGGTGAGGCCCTCGTCGCCCGACCCGGCGATGAGCTGGTCGAGCACCGACAGCGAGTCGCGCACGGAGCCACCCCCCGCGCGGGTGACGAACCCCAGGACGCCCGGTGCCACGCTGACCTGCTCCTGTTCGCACAGCTGCTCCATGTAGGCGGTGAGCCGGGCGGGCGGGACGAGGCGGAACGGGTAGTGGTGGGTGCGGGAGCGGATGGTGCCGATGACCTTGTCGGGCTCGGTCGTCGCGAAGACAAACTTCACGTGCGCCGGCGGCTCCTCGACGATTTTGAGCAGCGCGTTGAAGCCCTGCGGCGTCACCATGTGCGCCTCGTCGATGATGTAGACCTTGAACCGGCTCTGAGCCGGGCCGTAGGACGCGCGTTCGCGCAGGTCACGGGCGTCGTCGACGCCACCGTGCGACGCCGCGTCGATCTCGATGACGTCGACCGTGCCCGGCCCGCCACGCGCGAGGGCCACGCACGACTCGCATACCCCGCACGGCTCGGGGGTCGGTCCCTGCTCGCAGTTGAGGCACCGGGCGAGGATGCGCGCGCTCGTCGTCTTGCCGCAGCCACGGGGACCGCTGAACAGGTAGGCGTGGTTCACCCGGCCGGAGCGCAGCGCCTGCATGAGCGGCTCGGTGACGTGCTCCTGGCCGATGACGTCGCGGAAGGTCTCCGGTCGATAGCGGCGGTAGAGGGCGATGGTCACCCACGAAACCCTAGCCGCGCCTCACGACAGGCCGGTATGCCCGCGCACAGCACCTCGGCGGGCCTGGACGAGGCAGGCGGGAGCCGACGAGAGACACCCCACGTACCTGGAAGAGCCCACCTGCCCTTGCTGCATTCCTGCCCTGGGGGAGTTCGGTGAGGTACCACCACGCGGGGTGCCGGGACCAGTGTAACCAGGGCGGTGCGGTCAGCCCGTACCTCGAGAGGCTCCGACGGGCTCGGCCTCCCGGACGCCGTTGACGTGCGGTGACAGGCGCCGTTCGGCCAGCAGGGCCAGCCACCCGACGAGGGCGATCCCGACGACGAGCATGACGACGTAGGCGGTGGACCAGCCGTGCCCGATCAGAACGCCCGCGACCGCGGGCCCCACCACCGACGCGCCCTGCCAGGCGAAGCTGGTCACCGCGTTGTAACGGCCCCGCAGGTGGTCGGGGGCCAGGTCGTTGACCATGGCCGGCAGCGTCGGCTGGAACAGGGTCTCCCCGAGGCCGAAGATGCTGGCGCAGGCTCCGAAGAGGAGAGCCGCGGCGACGGTGCCCGGCACCAGACCGGTGGCTCCGAGGACGAGGAACGCGGTGCCCCAGATAGCGGCCATGAGCACAATGAGCCGGGTGCGGCGGCGGCCTTCGATGCGCTGCAGCACGAACAGCTGCAGCACGACGATGACGACGGTGTTGGCGGCGAACGCCCAGCCGAGGGCCCGGATGGAGATGCCGCCGACCTCGCGCCCGAACGCAGGTATGCCGGTGTTGAGCTGGCCGTAGCCGACGAACGACGCGGTGAAGGTGAGCACGACGATGACGAGCAGCGACCGGTCGCGCAGGATCGCCCGGTAGCCCTGGGGCGCCACGGTCGTCGCGGTCGACCCGGCCGGAGCGGCGGAGCCGTCGACAACGGCCGCGGGCGCGTCGTCGGGGTGGGCCACCCGGCCGGTGACGTGCCGCAGCGGCCCGAGCAGGATGGCGAGCGGCGCGAGGTAGGTGGCGGCGTCGAAGAGGTAGATCGCGGTGAAGGTCTCCGGCCGGTTGACCTCGACGAACACCCCGCCGAGGATCCCGCCCACCCCGATGCCGAGGTTGAGCAGGGTGAAGTTCAGCCCGAAGTAGCGCTGGCGAAGCGGGCTCGGGATGATCACGGCGATGAGCGCGTTGATCGCCGGCCAGATGATCCCGCTGGAGAACCCCAGCAGGACGCAGGCGATGGCGGCCCGCAGCTCGGTGCTGCTGAACGCCATCAGCACGTTCGACGCCACCTGGAGCAGCAGCGCGCTGACGACGACGACCTTCGCTCCGATCTGGTCGATGAGGGCCCCGACCGGGCCGACGATGACGAGCCCGACCAGAGCGGGGACGGCCAGGAGCAGGCCGACGTGCGTCAGCTCGAACCCGCGCACCTCGTGCAGGTAGACGACGTTGAACGGCATGACGAGCCCGGTGCCGATGAAGTCGACGATGACGGTCGACAGCAGCAGCTTGCCCTCACGCGGGAGGTCGCTCCAGAAGGAGGCGAGGGAGGGCTGTTCGGTCGGCGACATCCGGCCAGTCTGAGGTCCCCCGCCGACGGGCCCAACCGATTTCGGGGCCGGGCCTGACCTCGGATAGCCTGCCCGGCGGAGGATTCGCATAGTGGCCTAGTGCGCACGCTTGGAAAGCGTGTT
>JALZBI010000323.1 GCA_030947565.1 Actinomycetota bacterium | reverse complement strand
TGAGGATGACGATGCGGGTGCGTTCGGCCAACGGGCGGCCGCCGAGGTCGGCGTCGGGGACGTAGGCCGACAGCTCCTCCTCGATGACGTCGAGGTCGGTGAGCGGGTCACGGCCCGGCTCCAAGGTGGCACAGTCGATGACGTGGGCCAGCACCGAGCAGCGCTCGACGTGGCGCAGGAACTCCAGGCCGAGCCCGCGGCCTAGGTGCGCGCCCGGAATGAGCCCCGGCACGTCGGCGACCGTGAAGCGGACGTCACCGGCCGTCACCACTCCGAGGTTGGGCACCAGCGTGGTGAACGGGTAGTCGGCGATCTTCGGGCGCGCGGCTGAGAGCACCGACACGAGGGAGGACTTCCCGGCCGACGGGAACCCGATCAGGGCCACGTCGGCGAGCGACTTCAGCTCAAGGACGACGTCGTACGCCTCGCCGGGCTCCCCCAGCAGCGCGAACCCGGGGGCCTTACGGCGGGCCGAGGCGAGCGCCTTGTTGCCGAGGCCGCCACGACCGCCGCGGGCGATGACGTGCTCCTCGCCGGGCGCGACGAGGTCGACGACGATCCGTCCAGAGCCGTCCTTGACGACGGTGCCGGGGGGCACGGGCAGCACGAGGTCGTCGCCGTCGGCGCCGTTGCGCTCGTCGCCGGCGCCGGGCTTGCCGTTCGTCGCCGAGCGGTGGGGGTGGTGGTGGTAGTCGAGCAGGGTCGTGGCCTGCGGGTCGACGCGGGCGATCACGGAGCCGCCCCGACCCCCGTTGCCGCCGTCAGGACCACCGAGGGGCTTGAACTTCTCCCGGCGCACCGAGGCGACACCGTGTCCGCCGTAACCGGCGGACACGTGCAGGAGGACCCGGTCGACGAAGCTCGCCGCCATGCCGAACCTCCCTAGAACATGCGACGGGGCGGGCCAGCCGGCCCGCCCCGCTCACTGCCGCCCATGCATACCTGCGTTCAGGCGTCGGCCTTCTCGAGCTGGACCGGCTGGGTGATGTTGACGGTCTTGCGGCCACGCTTGGTGCCGAAGGTCACCGCACCCGCGACGAGCGCGAACAGCGTGTCGTCGCCGCCCCGCCCGACACCCTCACCGGGGTGGAAGTGGGTGCCACGCTGGCGGACGATGATCTCGCCCGCGTTGACGACCTGGCCGCCGAACCGCTTGACGCCGAGCCGCTGGGAGTTGGAGTCGCGACCGTTGCGGGTCGAGGACGCACCCTTCTTGTGTGCCATGGCGTGATCCCTGCTCTCTCAGGCGTTCTGGTTGATCTGCGTGACCTTGACCTGTGTCAGGTGCTGACGGTGGCCCTGCCGCTTGCGGTAGCCGGTCTTGTTCTTGAACTTCATGATGGTGATCTTGGGGCCCTTGGCCGCCTTGACGACCTCGGCCGTCACCGTGACCTTGGCCAGCTTGGCCGCGTCACTGGTGACGGTGCCGCCGTCGACGACGAGCAGGGGGGTGAGGTCGACGGTGTCGCCCGCCTCGCCCTTGACCTTGTCGATGATCAGGACGTCACCCACCGACACCTTCTCCTGGCGACCGCCAGCGCGAACAATCGCGTACACGTCGAGCTCACTCTCTACAGTCAGTGGAACCGGCGCACGCTCTGAAAGGAACCGTCTGGTAGCTCCCTCGCGGGGCACCGATCGGTGGGCGCGCCAAGGGTCAAGAGTACTGGTCGGAGCACGCCAGCCCCAAATCGTCCGAGGTCAGGTCGGGCCCGGCCCCTCGGCCCCGTGCGCGTTGGTCGACCGAGGCGGGCCGGCCGGCGCGACGACCCGGCCACGGTGTCGGCGTGCGCGGCCCGCGGGGGCCACGGGGGCCACGGGGGCCACGGGGGCCACGGGGGCGGCGAGACGCAGGTGCTCCGCAGCGGGCTCGGGTGCGGGGCCGGACTCGAGCGGGTCCTCAGTTGTCGGGCGGGGCTCGAGGGGCTGGATGGGCTGGATGGGCTCGCTGAGCTCCGCGTCGAGCTCACCGACCGGCTCGACGGGCTCACCCTGGTAGCCGGCCACCTCGTCGACGAGCCCGGCCTCCGCGAGCTCCGGGGCGGTGTCGGCCGGCAGAACCGTCTGGGCGGCATACGTCGCCGTCTTGAGCGCCGCCGCGTGGGCCGCCGCGGCGATCTGGGCCGGGGTGGGCCCGTTGGGCCGGAGCGGAGCCGGCGAGGCCGCGGTGGAGTCCGACCCGCGAGAGCGGGACCGGCCGCGGCCACCCTGATCACCCTGTGACCCGGTGGACCCGGTGGACCCGGTGGACCCGCTGGACCCGCTGGTGCTGTGCGAACCGCGGGCGGCGTGGTCGATGTGGTCGCCGTGGTCGGCACCGCTGCTCTTGTCGACGGGATCGCTGTGGATGATGAAGCCCCGGCCGGCACAGGACGCGCAGGTCTCGGAGTAGACCTCGATGAGGCCGGAGCCGACCCGCTTCCGGGTCATCTGGACAAGCCCGAGCGAGGTGACCTCGGCGACCTGGTGCTTGGTGCGGTCGCGGCCGAGGCACTCGAGGAGGCGCCGCACCACGAGGTCGCGGTTGGACTCGAGCACCATGTCGATGAAGTCGATGACGATGATGCCGCCGACGTCGCGCAGCCGCAGCTGACGCACGATCTCCTCGGCCGCCTCGATGTTGTTCTTGGTGACGGTCTCCTCGAGATTGCCCCCTGAGCCGATGAACTTGCCGGTGTTGACGTCGACGACGGTCATCGCCTCGGTGCGGTCGATGACGAGGGACCCACCGGATGGCAGCCAGACCTTGCGGTCCATGGCCTTCGCGATCTGTTCGTCAACCCGGTAATGGGTGAACAGGTCGTTCTCACTGGTCCAGCGGGTCACCCGCTCGGCCAGGTCGGGCGCGACGCTGTCGACATAGTCGGAGACCTCGCGGGACGCGTCCTCGCCGGCGACGACGAGCTGTGAGAAGTCCTCGTTGAAGATGTCACGGATGACGCGCACCGTGAGGTCGGGCTCACCGTGCAGGAGCACGGGGGCGCCGGTGGACTTGTTCTTCTTCTTGCCGGTGCTGGGTCCAATGGCGGCCTCGGCCTTGGCCTGGATGTCCTCCCACGTCGCGGTGAGCCGCTCGACGTCGGCGCGCAGCTCCTCCTCGGAGGCCCCCTCGGCCGCGGTCCGGACGATGACGCCGGCCGTCTCGGGCAGCACGTCCTTGAGGATCTTCTTCAGCCGTGCGCGCTCGGTGTCGGGCAGCTTGCGGGAGATGCCGGTCATCGAGCTGTTGGGGACGTAGACAAGGTAGCGGCCGGGTAGCGAGATCTGCGACGTCAACCGGGCCCCCTTGTGACCGATGGGGTCCTTGGTGACCTGCGCCAGGACGCCCTCGCCGGACGACAGCGCGTTCTCGATGCGCCTGGCCTGGTGCTGCTCGAGCCCCGCCGCGTCCCAGTTGACCTCACCGGCATACAGAACGGCGTTGCGGCCCTTGCCGATGTCGACGAAGGCCGCCTCCATCGAGGGGAGCACGTTCTGTACCCGGCCGAGGTAGATGTTGCCGGCCATGGAGACCTCGGTCTCCTTGGAGATGTAGTGCTCGACGAGCACGCCGTCCTCGAGGACACCGATCTGGGTGCGGTCGCCGAGGTGGCGCACGACCATGACCCGCTCGACACTCTCGCGCCGGGCCAGGAACTCGGCCTCGGTGATGACCGTGCGGCGGCGGCCGGCCTCGCGGCCCTCACGGCGGCGCTGCTTCTTGGCCTCCAGCCGGGTGGAGCCGCGCAGGGCGGTGACCTCGTCGCGCCGCGGCTCGCGCACCTTGGTCGTCACGC
>JALZBI010000055.1 GCA_030947565.1 Actinomycetota bacterium | reverse complement strand
GAGGGCATCATCCCCGCGATCGAGTCCAGCCACGCGTTGGCCGGGGCGATGCAGGTCGGCCGCGAGCTCGGCCGCGAGGCCGTGCTGCTGGTCAACCTGTCCGGGCGCGGCGACAAGGACGTCCACACGGCCGCGGCGTGGTTCGGGCTGCTGGAGCATGAGGACACGCCGGAGACGGCGGAGTCGGGCGAGCCCGGCGACCCGGCCAAGGGACTCGGGGTGCAGTCATGAGTGTCCGTCAGGTCCTCGAGGACTGCCGGGCCGAGGGCCGGGCGGCGCTCGTGGGCTACCTGCCCGTGGGCTACCCGGACCTCGCCGGATCCCTCGAGGCGATGACCACCATGGTCGAGGCTGGTGTCGACATCGTCGAGGTGGGGGTGCCCTACAGCGACCCGCTGATGGACGGCCCGGTCGTTCAGCACGCCGCCGAGCGCGCGCTCGCGGGCGGCAGCAAGGTCTCCGACGTCTTCCGGGCCACGCAAGCCGTGCGCGACGCGGGTGCTCCGGCCCTCGTCATGACCTACTGGAACGTCGTGCTCCGCCGCGGGGTCGACCGGTTCGCTCGAGACCTCGCCGCGGCGGGTGGGGCCGGGCTCATCACCCCGGATCTCATTCCCGACGAGGCCGGGGAGTGGCTCTCGGCGTCCGACACCTACGCCCTCGACCGCGTCTTCCTCGTGGCGCCCAGCTCGACGCGGGAGCGGCTGGTGACCGCCACGTCGTCCAGTCGCGGGTTCGTCTACGCCGCCTCCACGATGGGGGTGACCGGCACCCGCGACAGCGTGGACTCGGCGGCCGAGGACCTCGTTCGCCGCACCCGGGCGGTCGCCGACCTGCCGGTATGCGTCGGGCTCGGGGTGTCCAACGGCGAACAGGCCGCGGCGGTGGCCCGGTTCGCCGACGGGGTCATCGTCGGCTCCGCCCTCGTCCGCACGCTCACCGAGGCCGACTCGCGGCAGGACGGGCTGCGCCGGCTGCGTGAGCTCGTCACCGACCTCGCGGCCGGGGTGCGGGCCGGGCGCGACCGGGTGGCGGTGTGATCATGCCCGCCACGCCCGCAGCCCTGCTCGCCACCGCCCTCCCCGTCGAGATCCCCAGTCCCACGACGGGCGTCTGGTCCCTCGGACCCTTTCCGATCCGGGCCTACGCCATGTGCATCCTCGCCGGCATCGTTGTCGCCGTCTGGATCACCCAGCGCCGCCTGGAGACCCGCGGTGGCCGGCCGGGCCAGGTGCTCGACATCTCCGCGTGGGCCGTCCCGTTCGGCATCGTCGGCGGCCGGATCTACCACCTCATCACCTCGCCCCAGGCATACTTCGGCGCGGGTGGTCAGCCCCTCAACGCGCTCAAGATCTGGGAGGGCGGGCTCGGCATCTGGGGTGCCGTCGCCCTGGGTGCGGTCGGCGCCTACATCGGCTGCCGTCGCCACGGGGTGCGCTTCCTCGACTTCGCCGACGCGGCGGCCCCGGGCATCCTCGTCGCCCAGGCCATGGGCCGGTTCGGCAACTACTTCAACAACGAGATCCATGGGTCGGCCACCGACCTGCCCTGGGGACTCAAGGTCTATGAGTGGGACCAGCAGGCCGGGCACGCGCTGACCGACGCCAACGGCAACCCCATCGTCGCCGGCGTCTTCCACCCGACCTTCCTCTACGAGGCGATCTTCTGCCTCCTGCTGGCCCTGCTCCTCGTCCGCCTGGACCGCCGTTTCGACCTGCGCCGTGGGCAGGTCTTCGCCCTCTACGTAGCCGGCTACCCCGTCGGGCGGGTCTTCATTGAGCTGATGCGCACCGACGACGCCAACCACATCCTCGGGCTGCGGGTCAACGTGTGGGTCTCCATCCTCGTGTTCCTCTTCGGGGTCCTGCTCTTCGTGTGGTTCCGCCGACGCCCGCGGCCGGTCGAAAGCCCCCACGAACCAGAGGTCGAGCAGCCGGCCGGCCGAGAGTCCCAGCATTCGGAATGACTCGTCCCGGAATGTAGGACGGTTGACGGGTTCGCTATTCTTCCCCTGCACTGGCCGACGCCGCCCAGCCGCGCCTTGACAGGCTGAGTCCACCGCCTCGCCGTCTGTCATCTGCCCAGTTCATCGGCCGACCTCGTGTCGGCAGGACCGTAGGACGGTGAGTCGCCGATGTCCCCTCGCGCCTCTCTCTTCTCCGCCCAGCCCGCCGACGTCGGGCTGTACCGGGCCGAGAACGAGCACGACGCCTGCGGCGTGGCCATGGTCGCGACGATGCGCGGCCAGGCCGGCCACGACATCGTCGAGCACGCCCTGACGGCGCTGCGCAACCTCGACCACCGCGGGGCCACGGGCGCTGACCCGCTCGTCGGCGACGGTGCGGGCATCCTCACGCAGATCCCCGATGCCTTCCTGCGCGAGGTCTCGGGTCTGCTCCTACCGGCGGCCGGCGCCTACGCCGCCGGTCTGGCCTTCCTCCCCACCGACGAGCAGGAGCGGACGGGGGCCGTCGAGGCGGTGGAGCGGATCGCGGCCGAGGAGGGGCTGACCGTCCTGGGCTGGCGCGAGGTGCCGGTCAGCGGCGACATCATCGGCGAGGTCGCCCGCGACTGTATGCCGCACTTCGCCCAGCTCTTCGTGTCCAGTCGCGACGGGACCGGTGCTGAGCGCACCGGCATCGAGCTCGACCGGTATGCGTTCGGTCTGCGCAAGCGGGCCGAGCTCGAGCTCGACGTCTACTTCGCGTCGTTGTCGGCCCGCACCCTCGTCTACAAGGGCATGCTCACCACGGCGCAGCTCGAGCCGTTCTTCCCCGACCTGTCCCACCGCTGCTTCGAGTCCGAGCTGGCCCTCGTGCACTCCCGGTTCTCCACCAACACCTTCCCGTCGTGGCCCCGCTCGCACCCCTACCGGTTCATCGCCCACAACGGCGAGATCAACACGGTCAAGGGCAACCGCAACTGGATGAGCGCCCGCGAGAGCCAGCTGCGCTCCGAGGTCATCCCCGGCGACCTCGACCGGCTGTTCCCCATCTGCACTCCCGACTCACCCGACTCGGCCAGCTTCGACGAGGTGCTCGAGCTGCTGCACCTTGGTGGCCGGTCGCTGCCGCACGCGGTGCTCATGATGATCCCGGAGGCGTGGGAGAACCACGCCGAGATGGACCCCGCCCGCCGGGCGTTCTACGAGTTCCACTCCACGTTCATGGAGCCGTGGGACGGGCCCGCCTGCGTGGCCTTCACCGACGGCACCCTCATCGGCGCCGTCCTCGACCGCAACGGCCTGCGGCCGGGGCGCTACTCCGTGACCAACGACGGGCTGGTCGTCCTCGCGTCGGAGTCGGGGGTGCTCGACCTCGACCCGTCGACGGTGGTCAAGCGTGGCCGCCTCCAGCCCGGCAAGATGTTCCTCGTCGACACCGAGCACGGCCGGATCATCGGCGACGAGGAGGTCAAGTCCTCGCTCGCCGAGCAGAACCCCTACGACGAGTGGCTGCACGCCGGCCTCATCCGGCTGTCAGACCTGCCCGAGCGCGAGCACGTCATGCATACGCCCTCGTCGGTGGCCCGGCGCCAGCAGACCTTCGGCTACACGCAGGAAGAGCTGCGGATCCTCCTGTCGCCCATGGCCCGCAGCGGCGGGGAGGCCCTCGGCTCCATGGGCACGGACAGCCCCATCGCCGTGCTCTCCAGCCGGCCCCGGCTGCTCTTCGACTACTTCACGCAGCTCTTCGCCCAGGTGACCAACCCGCCGCTCGACGCGATCCGGGAGGAGCTGGTCACCAGCCTCGGCATGACCATCGGCCCCGAGGGCAACGCCCTCGAGCCCGCGCCCGCGCATGCGCGGCAGCTGGTGCTGCCCTTCCCGGTCATCGACAACGACCAGCTGGCCAAGATCGTCCACATCAACGCCGACGGCGACCTGCCCGGCTACGCGACCTACGTCGTACGCGGCCTCTACGAGGTCAACGGTGGCGCCGAGGCGATGCACGCCCGGCTGGAGGAGATCTTCGTCGAGGTGTCGGAGGCGATCCGAGGCGGCGCGCGCTTCGTCGTGCTCTCCGACCGCGACTCCGGCCGCGACCTCGCCCCCATCCCGTCGCTGCTGCTGACCTCCGCGGTCCACCACCACCTGATCAGGGAGAAGTCGCGTACCCGGGTGGGCTTGCTCGTCGAGGCGGGTGACGTCCGTGAGGTGCACCACGTCGCCCTGCTCGTGGGCTTCGGGGCCGCCGCCATCAACCCCTACCTGGCCATGGAGTCTGTGGAGGACCTGATCCGCTCCGGCACCATCACCGGGGTCGAGGCGGAGAGGGCGGTCGCCAACCTCATCAAGGCGCTCGGCAAGGGCGTCCTCAAGGTGATGTCGAAGATGGGCATCTCCGCGGTGGCCTCCTACCACGGGGCTCAGGTGTTCGAGGCGATCGGCCTCTCCCAGGCCATGGTCGACCGCTACTTCACCGGCACGGTGAGCCAGCTGGGCGGCGTCGACCTCGACGTCGTCGCCGAGGAGGTCGCCGCCCGGCACGCCGTGGCGTACCCGCCCGAAGGCATCCACCCCGCCCACCGCAAGCTCTGGGTCGGTGGCGAGTACCAGTGGCGCCGCGAGGGCGAGCCGCACCTGTTCGACCCCGACACGGTGTTCCGGCTGCAGCACGCCACGAGGGCGCGGCGCTACGACATCTTCAAGCAGTACACCGCCCGCGTCGACGAGCAGTCGCAGCGCCTGATGACCCTGCGCGGCCTGTTCGAGTTCGCGCCCGGCGACGAGACCGGGCGTCCCGCGATCTCGGTCGACGATGTCGAGCCGGTCAGTGAGATCGTCAAGCGGTTCAGCACGGGGGCGATGAGCTACGGCTCGATCAGCCTCGAGGCCCACCAGACCCTGGCCATCGCCATGAACCGGCTGGGCGGCAAGTCCAACACCGGTGAGGGTGGAGAGGACGAGGAGCGGCTGCTCGACCCCGCCCGTCGTTCGGCCATCAAGCAGGTCGCCTCCGGGCGGTTCGGCGTGACCAGCCTCTACCTCACCGAGTCCGACGACATCCAGATCAAGATGGCGCAGGGCGCCAAGCCCGGTGAAGGCGGCCAGCTGCCCGGGCCCAAGGTCTACCCGTGGATCGCGAAGACCCGGCACTCGACGCCGGGTGTCGGCCTCATCTCGCCGCCACCGCACCACGACATCTACTCCATCGAGGACCTGGCCCAGCTGATCCACGACCTCAAGAACGCCAACCCACGCGCCCGCATCCACGTCAAGCTGGTGTCCGAGATCGGTGTGGGCACCGTCGCAGCGGGGGTGTCGAAGGCGCACGCCGACGTCGTCCTCATCTCGGGGCACGACGGCGGCACCGGAGCCTCACCGCTCACGTCGCTCAAGCACGCGGGTGCTCCCTGGGAGCTCGGGGTCGCCGAGACGCAGCAGACGTTGCGGCTCAACGGTCTTCGCGACCGCATCGTCGTCCAGACCGACGGCCAGCTCAAGACCGGCCGCGACGTCGTCATCGCCGCGCTGTTGGGTGCCGAGGAGTTCGGCTTCGCCACCGCGCCGCTCGTGGTGTCGGGCTGCATCATGATGCGCGTCTGCCACCTCGACACCTGTCCGGTCGGCGTCGCCACCCAGAACCCCGAGCTGCGCGCCCGGTTCTCGGGCCAGCCGGAGTTCGTGGAGACCTTCTTCGAGTACATCGCCGAGGAGGTGCGCGAGCACCTGGCCGCCCTTGGCTTCCGCAGCATCGCCGAGGCCATCGGACACGTCGACTCCCTCCACACCGACCGGGCGGTCGAGCACTGGAAGGCCGCGGGTCTTGACCTCAGCCCGGTCCTCACCGTGGTCGAGGACCCGACCGGTGGCACGGCATACCAGACCGTCGGTCAGGACCACGGTCTCGAGAAGGCCCTCGACCACCAGCTCATCGCCCTGGCGCAGCCCGCGCTGAGCGAGGGGGAGCAGGTGCGCGCTGGGGTCGCCATCCGCAACGTCAACCGCACCGTCGGCACGATGCTCGGGCACGAGGTCACCAAGGTCGCCCCTCACGGGCTGCCCGACGGCACCATCGAGCTGACCTTCACCGGGTCGAGCGGCCAGTCGTTCGGAGCCTTCGTGCCGGCCGGGGTCACCCTCGTCCTCCAGGGTGACGCGAACGACTACGTCGGCAAGGGCCTGTCCGGTGGACGACTCGTCGTGCGACCCGACCGCAGCTCGCCACTCACCGCCGAGAACAACGTCATCGCCGGCAACGTCGTCGCCTACGGTGCGACCAGCGGGGAGATCTTTCTGCGCGGTCATGCGGGGGAGCGGTTCTGCGTGCGCAACTCCGGCGCGACCGCCGTCGTCGAGGGGGTCGGCGACCACGGCTGTGAGTACATGACGGGTGGCACGGTCGCCGTCCTCGGCCCGACCGGCCGCAACTTCGCCGCCGGCATGTCGGGCGGCGTGGCCTATGTTCTCGACCTGCGCCCCGAACTGGTCAACCCCGATCTGGTCGACCTGATGCCGTTGCGGGACACCGACGCCCACACCCTCAAGGGTCTGCTAGAGGCGCACCGCACGTGGACCGACTCCACGGTGGCCGACCGCCTGCTCAGCGCATGGGACGAGAGCCGCGCCCGGTTCACCCTCGTCCTGCCGCGCGACTACCAACGCGTCCTCGACGTGCGCGAGAAGGCCGAGGCCGAGGGCCTCGACCTCGACGGCGCCGAGGTCTGGGAGCGAATCATGGAGGCGTCCCGTGGCTGACCCGCAAGGCTTTCTCAAGGTCCGCGAGCGCGAGCTGCCCACCCGCCGTCCGGTGCCGGTGCGCATCAAGGACTGGCGCGAGGTTTACCAGGAGCAGGAGCTCGGCCAGCTGCAGCGCCAGGCCGGGCGCTGCATGGACTGCGGAATCCCGTTCTGCCACAACGGCTGCCCGCTGGGCAACCTCATCCCCGAGTGGAACGACCTGGCGTGGCGGGGCGACTGGCCCGAGGCGATCGAGCGGCTGCACGCCACGAACAACTTCCCGGAGTTCACCGGACGGCTCTGCCCCGCCCCGTGCGAGACGGCGTGTGTCCTCGGCATCAACCAGCCAGCAGTCACCATCAAGCAGATCGAGCTGACGACCGTCGAGCAGGCGTTCGACGCCGGCGGGGTCAGCCCGCAGCCGCCGGAACGGCTCTCCGGGAAGACGGTTGCGGTCGTCGGGTCCGGTCCGGCCGGGCTCGCGGCCGCGCAACAGCTGACTCGCGCCGGGCATACCGTCGCCGTCTACGAGCGGGCCGACAAGCCCGGTGGCCTGCTGCGCTACGGGATTCCCGAGTTCAAGATGGAGAAGGCCGTTCTCGACCGCCGGCTCGCGCAGATGGAGGCGGAAGGCACCCGGTTCCGCAGCGGCGTCGATGTCGGTGGCGAGATCACCGGGAAGCAGCTCGTCGACCGCTACGACGCCGTCGTCCTGGCCGTCGGGTCAACCGTGCCGCGTGACCTCACGGTCCCCGGCCGAGAGCTGGCCGGCATCCACCAGGCGATGGAGTACCTGCCACCCGCCAACCGCGTCGCGCTCGGTGAGACCGTCGAGGGACAGATCCTCGCCACCGACAAGGACGTCGTCATCATCGGTGGCGGCGACACCGGAGCCGACTGTCTCGGCACCGCCCACCGCCAGGGCGCCCGTTCGGTGACGCAGATCGAGATCATGCCGCGCCCCACCGAGGAGCGCCCGAGCAGCCAGCCGTGGCCCACCTACCCCATGACCTACCGCATCTCGAGCGCCCACGAGGAGGGCGGCGAGCGCGTCTTCGCCATCAACACCGACCGGTTCCTCGGCGACGACGGCGGCACGGTGCGCGCCCTCCAGCTCGTCGAGGTGGAGATGCGTGACGGCCGGTTCGAGCCGGTCGAGGGCAGCGAGCACGAGCTGCCGGCGCAGCTCGTGCTGCTCGCCATGGGCTTCGTCGGCCCCGAGCGGAGCGGAGTCGTCGAGCAGCTCGATGTCGACCTCGACGAGCGGGCCAATGTCAAGCGCGACCGGCATTTCATGACCTCGGTGCCCGGCGTGTTCGTCGCCGGTGACGCCGGGCGCGGCCAGTCGCTGATCGTCTGGGCGATCGCCGAGGGACGGGCAGCGGCCAACGGCGTCGACCACTACCTCACTGGTCACAGCCAGCTGCCGCGGCCCATCAACCCCACCGACCGACCGCTGATGGCGTGATCGCTGCCCGACGTTCAGCGCGTGGGACGCCGGGGCGGCCGCTGCCGCGGTACGGCCGGGTAACTCGTAGGGTCTGACGTATGCGCCGCGCCAAGATCGTCTGCACCCTGGGTCCGGCCACGTCGACCCCCGGGCAGATCCGCGAGCTCGTCGTCGCGGGGATGGACATCGCCCGTCTCAACCTGTCGCACGGCGACTACCCCGTGCACGAGAGGGTCTACCAGGCCGTCCGCGCCGCGAGCGACGAGACCGGCCGAGCGGTGGGCATACTCGTCGACCTGCAGGGTCCGAAGATCCGCACCGGACGGTTCGCTGCAGGTCCCGTCACGCTCGTCAAGGGCGACCGGTTCACCATTACCGTCGACGACATCCTGGGTGACGCCGAGCGGGTCAGCACGACCTACAAGGGCATGCCCGGCGACGTCAAGGCCGGCGACCTGCTGCTCGTCGACGACGGCAAGGTCTGCCTGCGCGCCGTCGAGGTGACCGCCACCGACATCGTCACCGAGACGGTCGAGGGCGGCGTCATCTCCAACAACAAGGGCATCAACCTGCCAGGGGTCGCGGTGAGCGTGCCGGCCATGTCGGAGAAGGACAAGGCCGATCTCCGTTGGGGGCTTCGTCTGGGCGCCGACCTCGTCGCGCTGTCGTTCGTCCGGTCGGCCGCCGACCTCGCCGACGTCCACCAGATCATGGACGAGGAGGGCGTGCGCGTCCCCGTCATCGCCAAGATCGAGAAGCCCCAGGCGGTCGACAACCTCGAGGAGATCATCCACGCCTTCGACGGCGTCATGGTCGCGCGCGGCGACCTCGGCGTCGAGCTGCCACTGGAGGACGTCCCGCTCGTGCAGAAGCGTGCGGTCGAGATGGCCCGCCAGCAGGCCAAGCCGGTCATCGTGGCCACCCAGGTGCTCGAGTCGATGATCGAGAACTCCCGGCCGACCCGCGCCGAGGCGAGCGACTGCGCCAACGCCGTCCTCGACGGGGCCGACGCGATCATGCTGTCGGGGGAGACGAGCGTCGGCGCGTGGCCCACGCAGGCCGTCCGCACGATGGCCCGGATCATCGAGACGACGGAGGACCACGGCCTCGAGCGCATCCACCCGCTCGGAACCCGCCCGCACACCACGGGCGGCGCCGTCACCTGGGCGGCCGTCGAGATCGGCGAGCTGCTGAAGGTCAAGTACCTCGTAACGTTCACGCAGTCCGGCGACTCCGCCAAGCGCCTCTCCCGCATCCGTTCCCAGCTGCCGATGCTCGCGTTCACGCCACTGGCGGAGACCCGCTCCCAGCTGGCTCTCGTGTGGGGCATCGAGACGTTCATCGTCCCGATGGCGCGGCACACCGACCAGATGGCCCTGGAGGTCGACCGTGAGCTGCTCTCCTCAGGGCGCTGCCAGGAGGGCGATGTCGTCATCATCGTCGCCGGCTCACCTCCTGGCATCCCTGGGTCGACGAACGCCCTACGCGTGCACCGGATCGGCGATGCTAAGAACAGGGTGGCCCCCGCCTACGAGGACTTGGCGACATCCTGAGCCCACCGGCGGTCGGTATGCTGGCCACGCGTACGCGCACCCTCGCCGGGGTGGTGG
>JALZBI010000322.1 GCA_030947565.1 Actinomycetota bacterium | reverse complement strand
TCCCGGGCGTCCACCGCGCTGCCAAGCAGGTCGACGGCCCGGTCGAGGTCGGGGGTCACCACCACGATGCGCCCGGTTGGCTGCCGCAGCGACGTGAGCGACTCCTGGAGGACGAGCTGACCCCGGTCGAGCAAGCCGATCCGCGTGCACAGCTGCTCCACCTCGGCCAGCAGGTGGCTGCTGAGGAAGATCGTCGTCCCCGCAGCGTGCAGCTGGATGAGCAGCTCCCTGATCTCCCGGATCCCTTGCGGGTCAAGGCCGTTGGTCGGTTCGTCGAGGACGAGCAGCTCGGGTTGACGCATGAGGGCGGCCGCGAGGCCGAGCCGCTGACGCATACCGAGGGAGTAGGCACCGGCCCGGCGCCTGCCGACGCTCCCCAGACCCACGACCTCGAGGGCGTCGCGGGCCCGTTGCCGTCGCTCGCGGCGGCCGCCGCCCAGCGGCCCGGGCGGCCGGCGGCCGCTCGCGTCGTATAGCACGAGGTTGTCGAGCCCGGAGAGGTGTCCGTAGGCGCCAGGGCCCTCCACCAGGGCGCCGACCCGGGGAAGGACATGGCCCTTCGCCTTGGGCATCGCCTGCCCCAGGAGCTCGATCGTGCCCGAGGTCGGCAGGACGAGGCCGAGGAGGCAGCGCACCGTCGTCGTCTTCCCCGAGCCGTTGGCGCCCAGGAACCCGTAGATGTCTCCCGGCCGCACGTCGAGCGCGACGCCGTCGACGGCGACCACCGACCCGTAGCGCTTGGTCAGCCCGTCCGTGCGGATCACGAGGCGGTCACCGGTCCGAGCGCGGCGGCCGCCTGGGTGAGCCCGTCCTGGGTGAGCGTGCCGGCGACCAGCCACGACTGGCCGCCCGCACCGGCGTCGGTGAGCAGCAGGCCGACCGGGCCGACCGTGACGACGACACCCTGGGGTATGCGGGTGGCCGAGGTGGCCAGGACCAGCTGCTCACGCAGGGGCTCGGCCAAGCGTCCGGGAAGGGCGCTGACCGCGATCTGGGTGACGCCCCGGCCGTACTCGCCGATGGTCTCGAGCCCCGCCGCGGGGGTGGCCCGGTCGAAGCCGAGCAGGGTCGCAGGGGGCCGGCTACGGGTGGATCGGACGACGTCGCGGACCAGGTCATAGCGCTGCCCGGCCCGCACCCGCGCCCCGGGGGGTGGGCTGAAGGCCAGGTCGGCGTCGGTCGGGGTGGCATCGGTGAAGTCGAGGAAGGTGCTCGACATTGCGGCGATCTCGCCGGTCCGGGCGAACACCTCGACGAGCACGGGGATGCCGGACGCCTCGTCGGCCCAGGTGTCGACGTGGCCGATGCTCGTCAGCGGGTCGGCGGGCTGGAACCGTACGCCGACCGCGGGGCGGCCGGCGACCCGGCGGGCGGGGATGCTCGTGACCTCCGCTGCCGTCGCATCGCCGAGCATGCGCGCGGCCAGCTGGGGAGGCAGCGTGTCGGTCGCCGTGGGCAGGCGCACCGTGCCGGGCACCTCGGGCGGCGTGGTGACCACGCGGTTGTCCTCGTAGTCCCAGGTGGCCACGACGGCGGCTGCGGTCCGGGTGCTCGTCTCGCCCGCGGCGGAGATGACGTCGGAACGCCAGTCGGACGCGGAGCGCCACCACACCCGCACCTGGGTGCGGCTGCTGAGCAGGGTGCTGACGTCGAAGAGCTGGTCGGTCGACGGCAGCGCGAGCGACCCGGTGCTCTCGACGTACCCGGCATACGGCTTCGTCCACGAGGTCTGCATCCGGGTGAGCAGGGCGGGGGCCGACTTGGCTCCTCCAGCACCGGCCTCCTGGACGGGCACCGGCGCATACCGGACGGCGAAGGGAAGCGCGACGAACAGGCCGACCACGGCGACGCTGACCACCCACCGCCACCCCCGCCTCATCGCGTCACGGTACGTCGGACGGCTGTGCGCCTCGACGTCGGTCGTCGGCCCGCGCGGCGGAGTAAGGGATTCGTAACCCGTGCTGCGGCTTCGTAGGATGGTGCGTCCCGCGCGGCAGCCGCCGTCGGGGTCGACCACCGAAGGACCACCGTGCTCCGCAGCGACGAGGCCGGCACCCTGCGTGCCAGCCACACCGGCCAGACCGTCACCCTCGCGGGATGGGTGGCCCGGCGGCGCGACCACGGCGGCGTGGCGTTCCTCGACCTGCGTGACGCGTCGGGCGTCGTGCAGGTGGTCGCCCGCGACGAGGTCCTTGCCGAGGGTGGCGCCCACGACGTGCGCAACGAGTACTGCGTGCAGGTGACGGGCGAGGTGCGCGAGCGGCCCTCCGGCAACGCCAACCCCGACCTCCCGACCGGTGAGGTCGAGGTCGTCGCGACCCGGATCGACGTGCTCAACCCCAGCGCCCCCCTGCCGTTTCAGATCGACGAGCGGGTGACCGTCGGGGAGGAGGCACGCCTGAAGTATCGCTACCTCGACCTGCGCCGCCCGGCGCCCGGTGCGGCGATCCGCTTGCGCAGCAAGGTGAACGCCGCGGCCCGGTCAGTGCTCGACGCGCACGACTTCGTCGAGATCGAGACGCCGACGATGACCCGGTCGACGCCGGAAGGGGCGCGCGACTTCATCGTGCCCGCCCGGCTGGCGCCGGGGTCCTGGTATGCGCTGCCCCAGAGCCCGCAGCTGTTCAAGCAGCTGCTCATGGTCGCGGGGATGGAGCGCTACTACCAGATCGCCCGCTGCTACCGGGACGAGGACTTCCGCGCCGACCGGCAGCCGGAGTTCACCCAGCTCGACATCGAGATGAGCTTCGTCGAGGAGGACGACGTGCTCGCGCTCGGTGAGGAGATCGCCGTCGCGCTGTGGAAGCTCATCGGTGTCGAGGTGCCGACACCGATGCCGCGGATGACCTACGCCGAGGCGATGGCCCGCTACGGCACCGACAAGCCCGACACGCGCTTCGGCCAGGAACTCACCGACTGCACCGCGTTCTTCGCCGACACGACGTTCCGGGTGTTCCAGCAGCCCTACGTGGGGGCGGTCGTCATGCCCGGGGCTGGGTCCCAGCCGCGCAAGCAGCTCGATGCGTGGCAGGAGTTCGCCAAGCAGCGCGGGGCTCCCGGACTGGCGTACGTGCTCGTCGGCGCGGACGGTGAGCTGGCTGGCCCGGTGGCTAAGAACCTCACCGACACCGAGCGGGCCGGGCTGGCGGCGCACGTCGGGGCGGCGCCGGGCGACAGCATCTTCTTCGGGGCCGGAGCGGCCAAGTCCTCGCGCGCGCTGCTCGGAGCGGTGCGCCTCGAGATCGGGAAGCGTTGCGGCCTGGTCGAACCCGGCACGTGGGGTTTTCTCTGGGTCAACGACGCGCCGCTGTTCGAGCCGGCCAGCGAGGCGGTCGCCGCCGGTGACGTCGCCGTCGGTGCGGGCGCCTGGACGGCCGTGCACCACGCGTTCACGTCGCCCAAGAAGGAGTTCGTCGAGTCGTTCGACACGGACCCCGGCGCGGCGCTGGCGTACGCCTACGACATGGTCTGCAACGGCAACGAGATCGGCGGTGGGTCGATCCGTATCCACCAGCGCGACGTGCAGGAGCGCGTCTTCGCGATGATGGGCCTCAGCCCGGAGCAGGCGCAGGAGAAGTTCGGCTTCCTGCTCGACGCCTTCGCGTTCGGCGCGCCGCCGCACGGTGGGATCGCCTTCGGCTGGGACCGGATCTGCGCCCTGTTGTCCGGTGCCGACTCCATCAGGGAGGTCATCGCGTTCCCGAAGTCGGGTGGCGGCTATGACCCGCTCACCGGGGCGCCGGCGCCGATCACCCCGGAGCAGCGCAAGGAGGCCGGGGTGGACGCCAGGCCCCCGACT
>JALZBI010000321.1 GCA_030947565.1 Actinomycetota bacterium | reverse complement strand
GCCAGGCGCAGCGGGTCGCGCTGGCGCGGGCGCTCGCCGCCGAGCGCGGCGTGCTGCTCCTCGACGAGCCGCTGGCCGCCCTCGACGCGCGGACCCGGGTGGAGGTGCGCTCATCCCTGCGCCACCACCTGGCCGACTTCGCCGGGCCGTGCCTCGTGGTCACCCACGACCCGCTCGAGGCCATGGTCATGGCCGACCGCCTCCTCGTCGTCGAGGACGGCCGCATCGTGCAGGAGGGCACCCCCAGCGCGGTCGCCCGGCACCCCGCGACGGACTACGTCGCCCGGCTCGTCGGGCTGAACATGTATGCCGGCCGGTACGACGCGCATACCCGCGCCGTAGAGCTCGACGGCGGCGGCCGGCTCGTCGTCACGCCGGTGGAGGGGACGGTCCTGCCCTCGGGGCGGGCCCTCGTTGCGCTGCCGCCCTCGGCGGTCAGCCTCCACCGCGAACCGCTCGACGGCGCGTCGCAGCGCAACGTCTGGTCCGGCCGGGTCGTCGGGGTGGAGCTGGTCGGCGACCGCGCGCGGGTGGAGATCAGCGGCCGGCCGGGAGCGGTCGTCGATGTGACGCCCGCGGCCCTCGCCGATCTGGGCATCGACCGGGGGAGCGAGGTCTGGCTGGCCGCGAAGGCGACCGAGACTGTGGCGTATGCGGAGGGTGCGCGGGAGTCGGAGCGGCCGTCGTAGCGGCTTTGGTGTTGTTGACACGACCCGTCAGCCGCTACGACATCCGCTGTGACCTGTGCGGGCCGCGTTCATCTGTGCGCTCCACGAGCACGTCCCCCGAGTCCTACTTCGACACCATCGGATGGGATCCGCGTGATGGGCGCTCATGGGCCTGCCCCGGTTTGACGAGGTCGAGCAGCTGCGGCAGGCCCGTCGGCGCGAGGCCCCAGCGAGCTCGGCCTCAGCGGCAGCCTGGGAGCTGGGACCGCTCGAGGGGTCTCACGGACATCCACGGGCGACGGGGGTCATCGGCGCGACGCACGACACGATGGACCGCACCCATGTGCGGTGGATGGCGGACCAGCTGCCCCAACGGCACCTACCTGCACTGTCCGGACGACATGGGGCGTCGCCCCATCGACGCGGGAGAGAGGCCTGACCGCCGACGTCGGCCACTCTGCTGAGGGGGCAGGCAACCCCCGGCCTGCCTCCGTAAGGCCACCGGAGTCACCCGTTCAGCCGGTGGGAGCTACTGCTGCTCCAGCATCCCCGCATTGAGGGCCTCGGCGGAGCGTTCTAGCGCCTCGTTGACCAACGTCGAGTCGGCGACACGATTGGCCGACTCAGCAAGGGTTGAGGCCAAGCCCAGGTGGTAGTCGTGAAGCCAGTCGGGCCCCGGATCGGGGTCGGGGGTCGGTCCAAGGTGTGGCGGAGCGTCGGCGGCTTGGGCCACGTCGGGCATGGGTCGTCTTCCCAGTCGGCCATGGGTGAGACATCGACGCGGAGTCGCGAGGCCACCCAGCTCAGGTGCAGCAGATCCGCGGCAACTCGCGCGCCCAGTTCACGAGGCGGCAGTGGCTGAGGGGTCAACGACACCAGGTCACCTCTGCCCGGCGGGATGGGCTGCGGGTTGAGAGTCACTGACGCGCCAGGGCTCACCATGGGCAGAGGGCCTCGGGGAATGACGTCGAAGACGGCCGGGAAACGACGGCCGATGAAGGCCAGAAGAGCGCGGTCAAATGGCATGAACACTCCTTGGGAGGCGGACGGAAGGTGCCGTAGACGAGCGGGTCGTCGGCCGCCCGCTGAAGGTGGGCGAGCAGGTCCTGCAACCGGCGCCCCAGATCTCCGCCGGCGCGGCTTCGCGCCCGGGTGCGGACTTGGGCTGCGCGACCAGGACGTTGCCACCCGGGTGGAAACCAGCAGCGCTGCCGCCGGCTCTTCATCAGAGTGACTCGACTTCAGCCTCACCAGCGGGAAGGTGCGCCACTCGCGTCACCGGGCCGAAGGCCATTCACCGGTTCTGAGCACTGCTCCGCGTACGCCTCGCACTCCCCGCACTCAACCAATGACGAACACACCCCCAGCAGCGATGTATCCGGCGCAACTCCTTGCGGCTCCCTTATCGCATGAGCCACGGAAACGCTGACAACGGAGTCACGACCCCCCAGTCCACCTTCTACGAGCAGGGCCGGTTCGGGCGGATGTTCCCGGCCCTCCCCCCTTTCTCGGCGGACACGCCGAGCATCCGGGACGCCCTCGTCGAGATCGGCAAGCCGGGCGGCATGATGGACGCCCAGGACGACCTGTCAGATCCCGTTACCCTCATCACCGACCCGGCAAAGAGCGCTCACAACCCAAACAACCCGACACTGACCGCCGGCTTCACGTTCCTTGGTCAGTTCCTCGACCACGACATGACGTTCGACCCCACCTCGAGCCTGGCCCGCCGCCAGGACCCTGAGTCGATCCGCAACTTTCGCATCCCGGCGCTCGACCTCGACAACGTCTACGGTGGCGGACCCGCCGCGAGCCCAGCCCTCTACGACCAGAGCGTTGACCGGGGCCAAACCACGATGCTGCTTGAGGAGATCCCCGGCTCGGCCGCACGGACGGTCGACGGGCAGCCGCGCTACGACCTCCCGCGCAACTCCCAGAACGTCGCTGTCATCGGCGATCCTCGCAACGACGAGAACCTCATGGTGTCGCAGCTTCATGTTGCGATGCTCCGGTTCCATAACGCCGTCGTCGCCGATGTCAAGGCCGACCTCGGCGCGGCATTCACGCCAGAGGAGACCTTCGCCGAGGCGCAGCGGATCGTTCGCTGGCACTACCAGTGGATGATCGTCCACGAGTTCTTGCCGCGCACCATCGGCCAAGCCACGACCACGAGCATCATCACCAACGGCCGCAAGTTCTTCTCCTGGCGCAACGACCCATACATCCCCGTCGAGTTCTCAGTCGCGGCATACCGTTTCGGCCATTCGCAGGTCCGCCCGAGCTACCGCGGCAACTTTGGTACGAGCTCGACCGATGCGACCCAGCAGTTCTTCGGCCTCGTCTTCAAGCCGGGCGACCCGAACCCGGCCGACCCCGAGGACCTGCGCGGCGGCTGCCGGGCTCCGCGCCGGTTCATCGACTGGCAAACGTTCTTCGACTTCGGCGACGGCCGCGCGCGGCCCAACAAGATGATCGACACCACCATGTCGAGCATCCTGTTCCACCTGATGGGCCAGAACACCGGTACGCCGGACTCTCTTGCCATCCGCAACCTCCTACGCAACCTCACGATGAAGGTCCCCTCCGGGCAGGCGGTCGCCAAGGCGATGAACCTGCCCGTCCTCCCGCCGAGCGACCTCGCCGACATCGGCGGGGTCTCCGCCGACCACCTCGACGAACGCACCCCGCTGTGGTTCTACATCCTGCGCGAGGCGCAGGTGACGGCCGGCGGCGAGCATCTCGGCGCGGTCGGCGGGCGGATCGTCGGCGAGGTCATCCTCGGGCTCATCGAGGGCGACAACCAGAGCTACCTGACCCAGGACCCAGAATGGACACCGACCTACGGGGCGGGCGGCACCTTCGGCGTCACCGACCTTCTGACCAAGGCGGGCGCCGTCGGCACCCTTTAGGCGTGGGCGATCCGAGGCCCCGGCCCGAGAAGCAGCCAGAGCGACCGGCCTTGGACGGCCCCGGCCTCGTTACGCTCCAGTGATGGGCCGGCCCGTCAAGGACGGTGTGGGACTCGACCACGAGGAACGCGGTGCCGGCGACCCGCCGGTCCTGTCGTGCATGGCATCCCCTGCGAGTCGCTACCTGGCTCCGCAGCTGGACTACCTCTGCCGCAGCCACCCGA
>JALZBI010000320.1 GCA_030947565.1 Actinomycetota bacterium | reverse complement strand
GAGCGGCTCTGCGCCACGCCCGACGTGCCGGTGCCGCTGTCGAGGCCGTAGTGGCGGTAGAGCTCGGCCTCCTCGTCGAGCGACAGGTGGCCCTGCTCGACGTCGACGCGGGGGGCGTCCTTGACGAGGTCCTTGCTGTAGGGCACCTTCAGGCCGCCGTCGGCCAGGGTGGCCTCGGCGATCGGAACGAAGGACTCCTTGGTGCCGAAGAGGCCGGTGCGCACGGTGACCCATTCGGGGGCGTCGGTCTGGTCGTCCAGGAAGACCTGACCGACCTCGCCGATCTTGCCGTCCGACCCGGTGACCGTCGAGCCCATGATGTCGGAGATCTGGTTGTTGCTGATCGTCATGATGTCTGCTTTCCGTTGGGTGAAGCGTGTCTGTTGCCTGACGCCTCTTGACCCGTCACCTGCCCCGCGGCGCTCGGGTGGCATCCTCGGCATTTTACAGTGTAAGGCTCGATCCTGAAAGGTTCCGGTCACCCTCGCCCGGAGGGGCCTACCTTGCAAACCAGCAGGTCCTTACCCCGTAAGCCGCACGGTAAACCGGCACGGCGGCGTAGCTGCTGGGCCCGGCATGGGCGACAATGGAGGTCTCGACAAACCGGATGGAGACCCTTGATGGTCGGCGACCAGGACGGCACCGAACCTTCGGGTGACCGGCCCGCGCGAGGCGGGCGCCAGCCGCTCAGCCGCGACCTCATCGTCGCCGCCGCTATCGAGATGGCCGACGCAGAAGGCGTGACGGGGGTGACGATGCGCCGGCTCGGGCAGCGGCTCGGGGTGGAGGCGATGTCGCTCTACCGCTACGTCAACGGACGCGAAGACCTGCTCGAAGGCGTGACGTCCCAGCTCGTCGACCAGGTCTCGAGTGACCCGGACGGACCGCTCGCCCCCAGCGACGGGTGGCAGTCCTACCTCCAGTGGTTCGCCCACTCGGTGCGCGACGTTGCCATCGCCCACCCCCTCCTGTTCCCGCTCATGGCCACCCGCCACCCGGGGGCCACCTGGCTGCGGCCGCCACTGCGCAGCGTCCGGATCGTCGAGGACTTTCTCGACGCGCTCATCGCGCGCGGTCTCTCCGAGAGGCAGGCGGTCGGGGTCTACCGCACCTTCACCAGCTTCCTGCTCGGCCACCTGCTGCTCGAGACGGTCAACCTGGGGGCGACGACGGCGCCGGCCGAGGACCCCTTGGACGAAGGGGGCGCTGCCCTGCCGAGCGGCGATGCCGATCTCGACCTCGCCGACTACCCCACCGTCCAACGGCTCCGTCCGATCCTCTCGGAGGACCACACGGCCGCCGAGTTCGAGCTGGGTCTCGAGGCCCTGCTCGACCGGATGGACCTGCAGCTGAGCCAGTAGGCACGGGCCTCAGCGGGCGTCGCCCCCCGGCATACCGTGTGCGCATGTCACCGACGACCGACCTCGGACCTCGCCTGTGCCTGCCGGGCGACTTCTACGCCTACGAGACGCTCCTCGCGCCCGACGAGCAGAAGCTTATGCTGCGGTTGCGAGAGTTCCTGGAGGAGCGGGTGCGACCGGTGGCCGACGACTACTGGGCCCGGGCCGAGTTCCCGATGCAGCTCATCCCCGAGCTGGCCGGGCTGGACATCGTCGGCGCTGCGTATGAGGGGTTCGGCGGTCGTGCGAAGGCGGCGTCACGGCTGTTCAGCGGGTTCGTGTCACTGGAGATGTCACGCGTCGACCCGTCGTTCAGCACGTTCTTCGGCGTGCACGCCGGCCTCGCGTTCGCGAGCATCTACCACTGCGGGTCGCCCGAGCAGCGGGAGCGCTGGCTGCCCGGGATGGCGGCGCTGACCAGCATCGGCGCGTTCGCGCTCACCGAGCCGGACCACGGGTCAGACGTGGCGGGCGGTCTCGAGACGAGCGCCCGCAAGGTCGACGGGGGCTGGCTGCTCAACGGCAAGAAGCGGTGGATCGGCAACGCCACCTTCGCCGACCTGGTCGTCGTGTGGGCGCGCGACGTGGACAGCGAGGAGGTCCTCGGGTTCGTCGTGGAGCAGGGGACGCCGGGCTTCACCGCGACGAAGATCGAGGGCAAGTTCGCCCTGCGCAGTGTGCAGAACGCCGACATCGTCCTCGAGGACGTGCGCCTCGACGACGACCATCGGCTGGCCGGGGCGGGCAGCTTCAAGGACACCGCCAACGTCCTGCGGATCACCCGCGGCGGCGTGGCCTGGGGGGCGGTCGGGCTGGCCATGGGCGCCTACGAGACGGCTCTCGCCTACGTCAAGGGCCGCGAGCAGTTCGGGCAGCCGCTCAGCAGCTTCCAGCTCGTCCAGGACCACCTCGCCACCATGCTCGCCAACACCACGCTCTCCCTCGGCATGGTCGTGCGGCTGGCCCAGATGCAGGACGCCGGAATCGAGGCCGACGAGCACGCGGCGATGGCCAAGGCGTCGGCCTCGACGCTCATGCGCAAGACCGTCAGCCTCGCCCGGGAGGTCATGGGCGGCAACGGGATCGTGCTGGAGCACGGGATGGTCCGCTACTTCGCGGACGCTGAGGCGGTCTACTCCTACGAGGGCACCCGCGAGGTCAACCAGCTCATCGTCGGACGCGCCATCACCGGCACCGGCGCCTTCGTCTGACCCGCCCGCCGCGCCCCGCCCCTGCCCCGACCCCCCTGACCCGCCCGCGGGTGTAGAAGGGGATGTCAGGGAACGACGACCAGCTTCCCCCGGGTATGCCCGGCCTGGCTGTCGCGGTGGGCCTGGGCCGTCTCCTCGAGCGGGTAGGTCCGCTCGACCGGGAGGCTGAGCTCGCCGTCGGCGACAAGCTGAGCGACCTCCGGCCACGCCTTCTGGCGCAGCTCGGTCCCCGGGTCAGCGCCGGGGCCGCCACCGATCAGCGTGATCCCGTCGCCGCCGCGCATGAACGCGGCGATGCTGACGACCTTCTTCGGGTCGTCGACCAGCGCCAAGGAGGTGTCCACCGCCTCGTCGTTGCCGACCGTGTCGATGACGGCGTCGATACCGTCGGGAGCCAGGGCCCGGACGCGGGCCTCGAGGCCGGGGCCGTACGCCACCGGTTCCGCCCCCAGCTCGCTCAGGTGGTCGTGGCTGCGCTCGCTGCCGGTGGCGATGACGCGAGCACCCCGGCGCCTGGCCAGCTGGACGACCAGCCCGCCCACGCCACCGGCGCCGCCGTGCAGCAGGACGGTGTCGCCCTCCGAGACGTGTGCGGCCTCGACGGCGTGCGCGGCGGTCCCGCCGACCAGCGTGACCCCGGCAGCCTGCTCGAAGGCCAGGCCGGCCGGCTTGGCGATGAGACCGTCCGCCGGAACGAGAACGTCGTCGGCATACGCCGGACCGGGCACCCGGGGCACGATGACCTCGTCGCCCGGTGACCACTGGTCGACCCCGGCGCCGACCGCGGCCACGACACCGGCGACCTCGCTCCCCATGGTCCGGAGCGCCGCGGGGTCGCGGCCCATCAGGCCCGAGTAGGACTTCCAGTCGACGGGGTTGACACCGATGGCGCGGACGGCGACGCGGACCTCGCCGGCGCCGGGTTCCGGGGTGGGGGCTTCAGTGAGAGCGAGCTGTTCAGGACCGCCGAAGTCGGATGGCAGGACGATGCGGGTCAGGCGTGTCATGCGCGTCATGCGTGTCCTGCGTGTCATGGAGCAGGAACAGTGCCCGGGGTTTATCGATTCCCTGGGGCTCCTGGGTTCCAGGGCATGGCCTCAGGACGAGGAGAACCGGGCCGCGGCCCAGGGCAACGCGTCCTTGACCGCTCCGGACCACACGGTGTAGTCGTGCGCCCCCGGGCGGGTGTGCAGCTC
>JALZBI010000319.1 GCA_030947565.1 Actinomycetota bacterium | reverse complement strand
GACCACGACCGATGAGCCGATGCCGCCCGCGTAGGCGGCCCCCTCGTCGAGAGCGTTGGACGCGTCCAGAGCCGCCGAGTCGGAGGCGTCGAGCAGGCGGGTGCGAGCGATCTGGGCGGCGGTGACATCGATGCCGCCCAGCACGAGCAGCAGGACGACGCCGAGGAGGCCGAAGATGAGGATGCTCACCTGGCCGGTGTCACGCCGGCGCCAGCGGATCAACGCGACCAGTGTGGTGTTCATCGACCGCGGAACCGGTCGACGGTCGCGATGTGGGTCGCCGAGACGGGTAGGACGGTCGGCAGGGCACCGCTGAGGAAGTCGGGCACCAGAGGCAGCCGCACCGTCACGGTCGCCACCGACTCCACCTCCCCCTCGGGCCGCAGGCACGGGGATCCGTCACACCGCACCGCGACGACACCGCTCGTGGAGACGTCGAAGTCCTCGAAGGTGAGGGCGGCCGCGGCCTGGGCGCGGGCATAAGCGCTGCCTTCCGTCGGTGCGGTGGTGAACGCTCGCCCGGCCTCACGGGAGGCGGTGGACGCCGCGAACGCCGCCGCCTGGACGCGGGACAAGGTGACGACGAGGTAGACGACGGGGACGAGGACGAGGATGCCGACGGCGAGGAACTCGACGATGGCCCGCCCCTCGTCATGGCGACGCCGAGGACGGCGGAACACTGCCGCCCACGACCGAACCGCGAGGCTCACTGCCCCTCCTGGAACGCCCGGCCATGCACGGTCAGAGACCCGGACGGACCGACCAGCCCGATCACCGGGACCGGTGCGGTGACGGTGACCACGACGACGAGGACTCCGGCGGACGTCGTCTCGGTGCGGGCCGTGACCCCCTGGGCGTAGGTGGCGGAGAGGTCGCGGGCGATGAGGTCCCGCGTGCGGTTCGCGCCCTCGGCGGGCGAGGACCCGGCGCGGGCGCCCAGCCGAGCACCCTCGGAGGCGTTGGAGATCAGGGCGTTCCGCACATACAACGCCAGGGCGAGCTGGAAGACGGCCATGCCCAGCACGACGACGAGGCCGGCCACCATGGCGAACTCGGCTATCGCCGACCCGCCGTCCCGGCTTGTCGCCGGGCGGCGACGTATGCGTATCGGGGCACCCGGACGCGCGCGCCCGCCGGGGGACGGAGCCACCGTGCTGGGTGCGTCAGGACGACGCACCCGACGTCACTTTCCGGTGACCTTGCTGAGCGAGTCCTGGAACATCTTGGTGAGGATGGGCCCGGCGAGCACCCAGATCGCCGAGACCAAGCCGGCGGTCATCACCGTGATGAGGACCCACCCGGGGACGTCACCCCGGTCGCGGCGGCCGCGGAGGGCGGGCAACGCCCCGAGCCGACGGTCGACGATCGTGGCGGCGGCGTGAAAGGTCGTGTAAAGGTGAGCGGCAGCTCGGGTCATGGTCGTGCTCCTGGTTGCTGGTGTATTCGAGGGTGGTGCGGTTGCCGTGAATCGTCCGAAGTTTGGGGAAGCCTGCCACGGTTTCCGTTCGGCCGAAGCCTCATGCCCGGCCGATGTTGGGGGTGGGCGACGTGAGAACGCGGTTTGACCCGCTTTGCGGCCTCAGACGGCCAGCCGCAGGAAGGCGACGCCGGGGAAGATCGCGAAGAGGACGGTCACCGGCAGGACGAGGAAGACAACGGGCACCATCATCGCAATCTCTTTGCGTCCACCCTCCTCCATGACCGCGCGCCGGCCGGTCTCACGCACGTCCTGGGCCTGGGCGCGCAACACCTCGGCCAGGGGCGTGCCCCGCTCGACCGCGACGACGATGCCGTCGACGAACCGGGCCAGGCTCTGCAGCCCGGTGCGGTCCGCCAGTCCCTGCAGGGCGGTGGGCAGGTTGGCGCCGGCCCGGGCCTCGGCGAGACAGGCGCCGAGCTCGACCGCCAGCTCTCCGTGGGACAGGCGGCACACCCGGTCGAGGGCGCCCGTCGCTCCCTCCCCCGCACTGACCGCAAGCGCCAGTAGCTCCGCGACCGTCGGGAACTCGGCCAGCATCCGGCGTTCGCGCTGGTTGGCGGCACGGGTGAGCCACATGTCGCGGCCGACGAGCCCCGCCCCGGTGAGGCTGACGACCATGAGCGCCACGGGCAGCGCACCGGCCCCGCGAGCGACCACAGCCAACGCGCCGAACATCACGCCGACGAGGCCGGCGACCGCCCCCCAGATGACCTGCTCGGCGCGGAACCGCTCGACGTCGGGGGGCTGACCGGCTCGCTGCAGCCGGCGTCGCACCGAGCTCGCACCGCCCAGCAGCCGCTCGACCGCCCGCGCCAGGTCGACGAGCAGGGGCCGGAAGATGCGCGACACCCCGGCCATCGAGATGCCTTCGGCGCGGAACAGCAGCCGGGACGGACGGGGTGTGTCACGGAGATAGGGCTCGAGCCGCTCGTTGAGTCCGTGACGGCGCGTTGCCGGAAGACCGAGAACGGCGAGCAGGAGCCCCAGTGCCACGGCTGCTCCGAGGATCGCGCCTGGCCAGCTCCAGCTGGCCCGGCCGACCGCGGCGCCGGCCCCGGCGAACCACGTCATCGCAGCACCCGCTCTTCCTCCGGCAGCCGGCCGATGCGCACCATGAGCCGGTAGGCCACCACCGTGACGCCGGCGCCGATGGCCAGGATGATCACTCCCGCCGCGCTGCTGAACGCTTGGAGGGAGTCGCGCTGGAAAGACAGCATGGCGAGGACGATCCACGGGGCGGCGCTCGCCAGACGGGCCGCGTTGATGGTCCAGCCCTGACGGGTCTCAAGCTCGGCCCGGGTGCGGGCGTCCTCCCGGAGGAAGGTCGACAGCGTTCGCAGCAGTCGGCCCAGGTCGGAACCTCCCACCTCGCGGGCGATGCGCAGGGACTCGATCAGACGGTCACCGACCGGGTCGGCCAAGCGGTCCTTGAGACGGTTGAGGCAGTCGTGGAAGCGACCGGTGGCACGGTAGTCCTCCGCGAACGAGGCGAAGGCGGGTCGAAGCTCCTCCGGACCACGAATCGCCAGCTGGCTCAACGCTTCCGGCAACGCCAGCCCGGCCCGGACGGCCGAGGTGATGTTGTCCACCGCGTCGGGCCAGAGGTCGCGCAGGTGGGCCCGGCGCGTCCGTGCGCGCATCCGCACGAGCGCCAACGGCCCGTATGCCGCCATGGCCGCGAAGCAGATGGCCACCGGAACGACGCGGGTGCTCGCCGAGACCAGCACGAAGACGAGGATGCCGCCGAGGACACAGGCAGTGAGGACGTTGGACGGGCTCACGCTGGTGTAGCCCGCCTGGGTGATCTCGTCCTGAAGCCGCTCCCGCACCCCCGGACGGTGCGGCGCCGCCGATGGCTCCTCGGCAGGCCAGAGCGACCACCACACGCAGAACAGGCCGGTCCCGACGAGGAGCCCGGTGAGGACGGCGACCATCAGCCCTCCTGCGCCAGCAGGGTTGTGACGTCATAGCCGGCTGCCTCGAACCGCTCGATGTGGGGAGGAAACCCGTCGGCGCGCTGAAGCCGCCCGGCGCGTGTGACGAAGATGTCGGCGATTTCGACGACGTCGCCTTCCACCCGCCCGGGCACCGCCACGACCTCATGGACGCGACGGACGCCATCGCGGTCGACCGCCTGGTGGATGACGACATCGACCGATGAGGCCACCGTGGGGACGACGAACCGTGACCCGACGTTCTCGCCCGCCAGCAACGGCAGGGTGCACATCTTGACCATCGCCTCCCGCGCGGAGTTGGCGTGGATGGTGCACATGCCGGGCACACCGGAGTTGAGGGCGATGAGCAGGTCGAGCGACTCGGCCTGTCGCACCT
>JALZBI010000318.1 GCA_030947565.1 Actinomycetota bacterium | reverse complement strand
CCAGCCAGGACGAGCGTCGCGCCCGTGGGCGCGACCTGCGTGGCGTGGAACCGGGCGACATCGTCGCGGGTGATCGCGGCCACGGTCTCGCGGGTGCCCGCCGTCGGACGGCTGGCCCGTTCGCCGGGGTCGAAGATCCGCGCGATGAGCTCCATGGCCGCGCGCTGGGCCGCCACCGAGCGCTCCTGCTCGATCTCGGCCAGGCGTTGTTTGACGTGCCGCTCCACCTCGTGGGCGGGGAAGGCCGGCTCGGTAAGCGCCTGCCGTAGGAGGTCGAGCGCATAGTCGAGGTGCCGCTTGGCGACATCGACGTCGACGCTCAGCCCCGAGTCGGACGCACCAGCACCGAGGGCGACGCCGCGGCGTTCGAGGAGCCGCGCGAACTCCGCCGAGCCGTGCAGCGCGGTGCCCTCGTCGAGCGTGCGCGCCATGATGCTGAAGACGCCCTCCACCTCGCGCGGCTCGCGCGACAGCGGCAGGGGGACCGACAAGCGTACCGAGTGCACGTACTGCCCCGGCACGTCGTAGACCACGACCTGCAGACCGTTGCCGAGGGTGCGGCGCTGCGGTGTCGGGAACGTGTAGGGCCCGGCGGGGACGACCGCAGGACGCGGGACGGCCCCCGCGTCGCCGGCCGGGCTCGTGATGGTGTCGGCGGTCACGCTGCCACCTCCTGCTCGAGGACCCGGTAGGTCACGACGGCTCGGGCCTCCGGCTTGAGGTACGCCGCGGTGGCGGACTGGATCTCGGCGGTGCCGATGGCGAGGTAGCGGTCGAGCAGGGTGTTGACGTAGTGCGGGTCGTCGGCCAGCAGGGCGTAGTGGCAGATGAGGTCGGCGCGCTCCTCCTGGCTGGCCAGCGAGCTCAACCAGGCGCGCTCGGTCTCGGCGAGCGACGACTCGACCTCGATGTCGAGCGGACCGTCGGCGATGAGGCGGTCTAGCTCGTGGACGACGGCGGCCTCGACGACGGCCGGGTCGACCCCGGCCGCGACGTCGATGATCACCAGGCCGAGCGAGACACCGTCGACGAAGCCCATGGCGTGGGCGTGCACGGCGGTCGCCGACTGTTCGTCGCGGACGAGCCGCTGCACCAAGCGGGAGGTGCTGAGGCCCCCGAGCACGTCGAAGGCGAGGGAGACGGCCAGGAACTCGTCGGTGGTGTCGACCGGCAGGCGCCAGGCCAGGTGCAGCCGGTCGTTGGGCACCTCTTGGGCCCGTTCGAGGCGGACCGGCTCGGAGAGGGGCGGCAGGGAGTCGGTGCGCGTCGCCGGGGGCTCGGCCGAGGCCGGCAATGGGCCGAAATAGCGTTCGACGGCGGCGAAGGCCGCCTCAGGATCGACGTCACCGACGACGGTGAGCACCGTGTTGTTCGGTCCGTAGTAACGCCTGAAGAACGCGTGCACATCCTCGAGGCTGGCGGCGTCGAGGTCCTCCATCGACCCGATCGTCGGGTGGTGGTAGGGATGCCCCTCGGGGAACACGGTGGCGTAGACGTCGATCAGGGCGTTGCCGTAGGGCACGTTGTCGTAGCGCTGCCGCTTCTCCTCCTTGACCACGTCGCGCTGGTTGTCGAGGTTCTCCTGGCTCAGCGCCCCGAGCAGGTGCCCGTGCCGGTCGGCCTCAAGCCACAGGGCCAGCTCGAGCGCGCCCTTCGGGATGGTCTCGAAGTAGTTGGTGCGGTCGAACCAGGTGGTCGCGTTGAGCCGCCCGCCCTCGGCCATCAGGGCGGAGAAGTGCTCGCCGGAGGCGACGTTCTTCGAGCCCTGGAACATGAGGTGCTCGAACAGGTGCGCGAAACCGGTGCGCCCCGCCTTCTCGTGGCGGGAGCCCACGTTGACCCAGAGGTTGACGGTGACGGTGGGGACCGTGTGGTCCTCGGAGACGACGACCCGCAGCCCGTTGGGCAGGGTGCGTTCGGCGATGGGATACGCGATGTCGGACACGCGCCGACCCTACGCGACCCTCACGACAGCCAGCCCGACGTTCGACCCCCCCGGCCAGTATGCGTGGGGCTACGGCGGCTGCGGCGGGCTACGGCAGGTGCGGCTGGTGCGCCGCGCCGAGCCGCTCGATCGCCTCGCGGGCGAAGACCTGCTGCTCGGTGATCACCCGTTCGGCCCGGCCGCGGCCGAGGAAGGAGATCAGCCAGTGCAGCAGCGTGGTGATCCGCGACTTGAACCCGATGAGGTAGAAGAGGTGGATCACCAGCCAGAGCAGCCAGGCGATGAACCCGCCGAACCGCAGCCGGCCGACGCTGGCCACCGCGGAGAAGCGCGACACCGTGGCCATCGAGCCCTTGTCGAAGTAGTGGAACGCCGGGTCAGTGGGCCGGCCGGCGAGCCGGTGCTTGATCTGCTTCGCGGCGAACTTGCCGCCCTGGATGGCCACCTGGGCGACACCGGGGAGGTTGTCGAGCGCGATCATGTCGCCGAGGACGAACACTTCAGGGTGACCGGGCAGCGTCAGGTCGGGGTTGACCTTGATCCGTCCCGAGCGGTCGACCTCGGCCCCGCTCTGCCGGGCCAGGATGCCGCCGAGGGGGCTGGCCTGGACGCCCGCGGCCCACACCTTGGCGACCGCCTCGATCCGACGCCGGTAGCCCTTCTGCTCACCGGCCACGTCCTCGACCTCGATGCCGGTCGCGTCCATGTCGACGACCTTGGCGCCGAGCTGCACCTGCACACCCATCTTGCGCAGTCGCCGTTGGGCGATCTCGCCGAGCCGCTCACCGAACGCCGGCAGCACCTGGGGGGCGGCGTCGAGCAGGGTGATCTGGCTCATCGTCGGGTCGATGCGCCGGAAGTCGGCCTTCAACGTACGGCGCGACAGCTCGGCAATCTGGCCGGCCATCTCCACGCCCGTGGGCCCGGCGCCCACGACGACGAACGACATGAGCCGCGCGGCCCCCTGGCGGTCGCCCCGCAGAGTCGCGAGCTCGGCCTGCTCGAAGCTGCCGAGGATGAGGCCGCGCAGCTCGAGGGCGTCGTCGATGTCCTTCATCCCCGGCGCATACCGGGCGAACTGGTCGTTGCCGAAGTATGACTGGCCGGCGCCGGCCGCGACGATGAGGGTGTCGTAGCTCGTCACCGCCGTGCGGCCCAGGCTGTCGGAGGTCACGGTCCGCGCCTTCAGGTCGATGTCGGTGACGTCACCGAGGAGCGTCGTCGCGTTCCGTTGCCTGCGCAGGAGCTCGCGGGTGGCGGGGGCGATCTCACCCTCAGAGAGGATGCCCGTCGCCACCTGGTAGAGCAGGGGCTGGAAGAGGTGGCTGGTCGTCCGGGCGATCAGGGTGACGTCCACATCGGCCCGCTTGAGGGCGCGGGTCGCGAACAGCCCGCCGAACCCGGACCCGATGACCACCACCCGATGGCGGGCTGAGGTTCTGGTGGGGTGGGGGACCTGTACCGGCTGCACAACGCTCACATACCCGATAACCCCGCCGTCAGACTCATGATTCCGGGTGCGGGTGCACGATCGGTCGCGACGACCCCCCGAGCCTCAGCGGCTAGCGTTCGGACATGCCGACCTTCCGACCGTCCGATGAGCCACCGGTGGCCCTCGTGGGCTGGCTGGACGTCTCCGCGGGGGTCGCCGGCGACATGCTGCTGGGGGCGCTCGTCGGTGCCGGAGCCGGCGTCGCCGACCTGCAGCGGCTGGTCGACCTCGTTCTACCCGGTGTCGTGCGTCTCGACGTCGCCGAGGTGAGACGGGCGGGGCTGCGCGCCACGAAAGTCGACGTCGTCCCCCTCGTCGACGACCACCCCCACCGATCGTGGGCCCTGATCCGCGACCTCATCGTCGCGGCGCCCGAGCTGCCCGACCC
>JALZBI010000317.1 GCA_030947565.1 Actinomycetota bacterium | reverse complement strand
GAACGGCGGCTGCTGTCCCAGATCGGCGCGGGGGCGGTCGTCGTCCTCCACGAGGGCACGGCGGCACGCTCCGATGTCGTCGACACCACCGACTGGCTCCTCACCCGGATGGCCGAACGGGGCCTGCGCAGCGTGACGATGAGCGCGCTGGCCAAGCTTTAGCCGGCCCTAGCCGGTCGCCACCCGCCCGAGGAACGCGGTCGTCGCCGCCACGATCTCGCGTTGCGCGGTGGCCCGGTCGACGGTGGCCGCCCCGTCCCCGGCCTGGGTGCCGTAGTCGCCGAAGTAGGCGTGCACCCCGCCCGCCACCGCGGTGAACGTCGAGTCCGGAGGCAGCTTCGCGCGGCTGGCCTCGACATCGGCAGGGGTGGTCAGGCCGTCGGCCGTGCCCGACACGGAGGCCACGAGGAGATCGGAGCGGTCGGCCAGTGAGGTGAGCGGGTAGGACGCCCACAGCAGCAGACCACGGCTGCCTGACCCCGGCCGCGCTGCATACTCACCCGCGGCCACCCCACCGAGGCTGTGGCCGCCCACCGCCCAGCGTGAGATGTCCGGGTGCGCGTCGGCGACGCCGGCGGGCTCGCCGATACTGAGGAACCCGATGGCGTAGGGCTGCTTGATGACGACGACGAGGTGGCCGGCGGCCGCGACCTGGCGAAGCAGCGGCACGTATGCCCGTGGGTCGACCTTCGCCCCCGGCTGGAAGACCAGCCCTGTGGTCGGGGCCGCAGCCGTCGGGGTCAGGGTGACCCGGGTGGGCGACTGGTCGATGCGCACCTCGGCGTCACCCGACGCTGCGGCGATGGCGTCCTGCGTGGCGGTCGCGGGGACGAGGTAGACCATGGCCCCGAGCACCACGAGCGTCAGGACGGCGCCCAGCACGCGCCCGACGGCCGTCCACCCTCGGTGGCGAGCGCGGCCATCCGGCGTCCGTCGCCGCCCGGTCGCCACCAGCAGCAGCCCGGTCACCACGCATACCGCCAGCGTCAGCGGGTATGCGGGGTGGCCGGCGAGGAGCGACCCGCGCGCCAGCACCGCGCACCCGAACGTGACGGCCGTCCACAGCAGACCTACGGCCGCGCGCCACCCCGAGCGGGCCCGCTCGGTGGGAGACTCGCCCGATATCGACATCACGGGATGCAGCGTCGCACGGTGCCCCCCGGGGACGGGAAGGACACCCACGGACGTCAGCACGGTGCCGGTCGGGACTCAGCCGCTGAGCGCGCTCCAGCGGATGGACAGCCCCAGTCCGACCAGGAGCACCAGGGCCGCGACGGCGATGAACCCGGCACTGATGTCGACGTCCTGCTGCTGCACCGTGACGTGACGCGGGAGGTTGGCCAGGACCGACGTCAGCTGTCCGGCGTCGGTTGCCGCGAAGTACTCGCCTCCCGTCGTCGTCGCCACGGTGCGCAGGGCGGACTCGTCGACGATGAGGAAGTTGCGGGCGCCACCGAGACCCCCGCCGCCGGGGCCACCGCCGCCGGGACCGGTGTCGCGGCCGCCGAACTGGCGCTGCGTGCTGCCGCCGAGCTGGGCGGCGGTGCAGACCATCTGCTTGGGGTTCGTGGTGCCGAAGCCGATCGGGTAGATGCGCACCCCCCGGGCCGCGGCCTGCTGGGCGGCCTCCTCCGGGGTGACCCCCCGGGTGTTGGCGCCGTCAGTGAGCAGCACGATGATCTCCGGGGCCGTCTGCGGCGCCACTCCGGGTGTCTGTGGGGTGGCGCCGCCGGAGCCCTCGGTCGGGGCGGGTTTGGGTAGCGACGACCCGTCGGGGTTGGTTGCGGCGGCGGTATCGCTGGGCGCCACGTTGGGATCAAGCTCGGCGATGGCGTCGATGGACTTGAGGATGGCCGCCCCGATGGTCGTGCCGCGGCCGGTCGTCGCGGCGTCGAGGGTGCGCAGCAGGTCGTCGTGGCTGGTCGTCGGCGCAACGGCGAGCTGCGCGAAGCCGGAGAACAGCACCAGCCCGATCTTCGTCTCGTCGTCCTGGCTCTCGATGAACGAGCGCACGGCAGCCTGGGCGGCGCTCAGCCGGTTGGGGTCGACGTCGGTCGAGCACATCGACCCCGACACGTCGAGCGCGAGGATGACCGTCGCACTGGAGACCGGCACGTCGGCGCGCACCTGGGGCCGCGCCGCGGCGACGCCGAGCACCCCCAGGCTGGCGAGGACCAGCGCGATGGGCACGTGTCGTCGCCAGCGTCGGCGTGGCCCCACGGCCGAGCGGACCAGGGCGACGTTGGAGTGCCGCACCGCCACCGGGCGCCGGCGCCGCAGCTGCCAGAGATAGGCGGCGAGCAGCAGCGGGACCGCGACGAGGACGAGGAGCAGGTAGGGCTGGTCGAAGGACACGTCAGACCACCCGCCCCTGGCGCAGGACGGAGACGGCCGCGCCGGCCAGCAGCAGCAGGGCCGCGAGACCGGCGACGAGCGAGGTGATCTCGTGCGGCACGGTGCGGGTCACCCACCCCACGTCGATGGACCGGTAGACGTTGGAGAGTGAGGCCGCGTCGGTGGCGGCGTAGTAGGTGCCCCCGGTCGTCTGGGCGATCTGTTCCAGCAGCCCCTCGTCGAGCTTCGTGGCGATGCTGAACCCGTTGACCTCCAACACCGTGCCGGCCGCGCTCCCGAGCCCGATGGGGTAGATCTTGACGCCGGCCGCCGAGGCCAGGTCGGCGAGGTCGGCGGGGTCGGGGCCACTCGTGTTCTCGCCGTCCGTGAGCATGACGATGGACGTCCCGCCGTAGTAGCCGATGGGCGTCTCCGGCGCGGTGCCGTTCTCGCTGTCACCGTTCAACTGGATCGGCTTGCCGGCAATGGCGCTGAGAGAGCTGAGGATCCCGTGGCCGAGCGACGTGTCACCCTCCGGCTTGAGACGGTTCACCGCGGCCAGCACCTGGTCCTTGTCGGTCGTCGGTTGCTGCACGATGAGGCCGTTCCCGCCGAAGGCGACGACGGCGATCTTCACCGTCGGAGGCTGGTTGTCGACGAACCCCTTGGCGGCGGCCTTGGCCGCGGCGAGCCGGGTCGGCTGCACGTCCTTGGCGCCCATGCTCGTGGATACGTCGAACGCGAGGACGACGGTGCCCTCGCGGCGCGGTTCGGCCACCGCGGCCACCGGGCGCGAGAGGGCCAGGAGCATCACGGCGAGCGCGGCGACGAGCAGCGCGGGGGCCAGGCGCTGCCCCCGCCTCCGCCCGGGGGGTCGCGGCACGACGAGGCCCTGCGCGGCGAGCCCGGCCCGTCGCTCCTCCTGACGAGCCACCATCCGCCGGTACGCCAGCAGCACCAGCGGGAGGGCCAGCAGGCCGAGAAGCGCCCACGGCCACTGCAGGGTCGGCAGTGTCGGCAGTGTCGGCAGTGTCGGCAGTGCCGGCAGCCTCATCGGCGGCGCCGCCGGTCGGCCGAGATGCGCAGCAACGACCGCGCGAGGTCCTCGTCGGTGCGCACGTGGTGCAGCTCGACGCCGGCGGTGCGGGTCGCCTCCTCCAGGCGGGCCTGCTCGGCATCGGCGGCGGCCTGCAGGCGCGCCCGGAACGCCGGGTCGGAGGTGTCGACGAAGATCTGCTCACCGGTCTCGGCGTCCTCGACGTAGATCGAGCCGACGTCGGGCAGCTCGGTCTCGCGGGGGTCGCTGACCTTGAGGGCCACTACCTCGTGCCGCCGGGCCAGCCGCCCGAGGGCGCCCTCCCAGCCTGGGGCGCTGATGAAGTCGGAGACGACGAGCACGACCGACCGGCGCGCCATCAGTCCGGCCGCCCGGCTCAGCAGCAGGCCGAGGTCGGTCACCGGAGGCCGTGAGGCGTCGTCCGCCTGCCGCCGCCGGCCAAGCCCCGGGCCTCGGCGGCTCGGCC
>JALZBI010000316.1 GCA_030947565.1 Actinomycetota bacterium | reverse complement strand
CCACGGGGACCGTGCGGGCGGTCGACGGCGTCGACCTCACGCTCGCAGCCGGAGAGACCCTGGGTCTCGTTGGCGAGTCGGGTTGCGGAAAGTCGACGACCGGGCAGGCGATCCTCCAGCTCATCCCTGTGACCGCAGGGCGGGTGCTGTTCCGCGGGGAGGAGCTGACGACGAAAAGCCGGCGAGAGCTGCAGCCCTACCGCCGCGAGATGCAGATCGTCCTGCAGGACCCCTTCTCGTCCCTCGACCCGCGAATGACCGTAGGCCAGATCATCGCCGAGCCGCTCGCTGTGCACGGCCTCTACCGGGGGGCCGCCCGTCGGGAGCGGGTCGCCGAGCTCATGGAGCTCGTCGGCCTTCCCGCCGCCCTCAGCGCACGCTTTCCCCACCAGTTCTCCGGCGGACAGCGGCAACGGATCGGCATCGCCCGTGCCCTGTCACTGGACCCGCAGCTGCTCATCCTCGACGAGCCGGTTTCCTCGCTCGATGTGTCGATCCAGGCCCAGATCGTCAACCTGCTCAAGCGGCTGCAGGACGAGCTGAACCTCGCGTACCTGTTCATCGCCCATGACCTCGCCGTCGTGAAGCACCTCTGCGACCGAGTCACGGTCATGTACCTCGGCAAGGTCGTCGAGACGGGGACCAAGGAGGAGGTCTATGCGCGCAGCACCCACCCCTACACGCAGGCCCTGCTGTCGGCGATCCCCCGTCCCGATCCCACGCTGCGGAGCACGCGACAACGGCTGGTCCTCACCGGTGACCTGCCGAGCCCGGCGAACCCGCCGTCGGGATGCCGCTTCCGCACCCGGTGCTGGGCGGCTCAGGAGGTCTGCGCGCAAGAGGTGCCGGCGCTCGTGGACCGGTTCGGCGACGGGCACCCGTCCGCCTGTCACTTCGCCAGCCACGACCTCGCCCATGCCTCCCGGCCGAGCGATGCGGCCTCCGCCTCGTGAGCCGGCGCGGCACCGCACGTCCGGCGCACGACGAGCTCCGGCCGCAGCACCACCTCCACCTCGACCTGGTTGCCCGGGGTGCCCCCGGTGATCCGGTCCATCTACAGGCCGACCGCAGGCCGACCCATCTCGGCCACCGGCTGCCGGACCGTGGTCAACGCGACCTGGTGGAGCGCGGCGACCGGCATGTCGTCGAAGTCGGCCTCGCCGGTGAGTCGGCCAACGCCGTCGACGTGGTGATCGACCTGTCCCGCGCGTTGCGCACCCTGCCAGACGCCTTCAACGCCGCCCCCCGACACCCGGTCTACGCCCATGTCGAGATGCCACACACGCTCCACCTCGTAGTCGTGTCCGAGGGCGACTGGCCCTCCAGCGTGCCGCTCGAGTGCCGGATCGGCGCGCGCATCTCCTTCCCCCCGGACTGGCCGGTCAAGCGGGCGCAAGGCGCGGTGAACGACGCCGTGGAGCAGTACGCCGTCGGTGACCGCTGCCTCTCGACCGCACCGCCGCGGGTGCGCTGGCACGGATTCCGGGCGCACGGCTTCGCCATCGAGGCCGAGCGCCCCCTGGTCGCCCTGCTGACCGACACGGTGAAGACCGTGACGGGTGCGCCGATGTTCGTGACGGGCGACGCCCGCTATCTCGTCGACGAGGGCATCGCGGCGATCTGTTTCGCTCCCGCCGGCGGGGGCATGCCGGACCCGGACGAGTGGGTCGACCTCGCCAGCGCCCACCGGGTGGCGCAGGTACTGGCCTGCACCGTCGTGACGTGGTCCGGCACCGGTCGGCAGGACTGACCGGTGCCCACCGTCGTGCATGTCGAGAACGTCGGGGTCCTCGCCCCGTACGACGTCGAGCGCGCCGCGCTCGCGGCCGAGGCGGTCGACCTCCGGGTGGTCCGCTGTGCAGACGAAGGCGAGCTCGCGCGTCAAGCCGCAGGCGTCGACGTCCTCTGGCTGGAGTGGCGGCCGCCGGTGACCCGCGACGTCCTGGCCTCGGCCGACCGGCTGGGGCTCGTCGTGCGGTGGGGCGTCGGCTACGACCAGATCGACGTTGCGGCCGCGACCGAGCTGGGGGTCGCGGTGGCCAACTCGCCGGCGCACTGCACCGAGGACGTCGCTGAGCACGCCCTCGCGCTCATGCTCGCGGTCACCCGGCAGGTCGTCGTCGGGCAGCACCGGCTGGCCGGCGGGGGCTGGGCCGCGCCCTCGGCCGTGCACCGCCGGGTCCAGGGCAGCGTCGTCGGCATCGTCGGCCTCGGTCGCATTGGACGACGCGTCGCCGAGCTGTGCGCCGCTCTCGGCGCCGAGGTTATCGGTTACGACCCGGTTGCGCATGACGTTCCCGGGGTTTGCGCCACGAGTCTGGCCGAGCTGCTCCGGCGGGCCGATATCGTCAGCCTGCACGTCCCGCACACCCCGTCGACCGCCGGCCTCGTGGACGCCGAGGCCCTCGGGCGGATGCGGGACGGCGCCGTCCTCGTCAACACCGGACGGGGCGAGGTGGTCGACGAGGACGCCCTGCTCGCCGAGCTCCGGTCCGGCCGCCTGTGGGCGGCGCTAGACGTCTACGCAACCGAGCCGCTCCCCGTCGACCACCCCCTGCGCTCGGCGCCTCAGACGGTGCTCACGCCGCACACCGGAGCGAGCTCGGGGGCCAGCGTCGCGCAGCTGCGCGAGGCGATGTGCGACACGACCCTGCAGTGGATCGCCACGGGGTGGGCGGACACCGTCGTCAATCCCGAGGTGCGAGAACGCCTTCGGACTCGACCCAGGGTAGCTCGATGACCAGCCCCCCGCCCGAGATCCCCGACGGACTCGACCCGGTGGTCGCCGCGTACGTCCGTTCCGGTGGTGACACCGGGCTCACCGTCGAGCTCAACCAGCAGGCGTGGTCGCGGTGGTCCATCCGTCCCCGGATGCTCCGGGACGTCTCCGAGCTGGACCCCGGGGTCACGCTGCTCGGTCGACGCCTGGCGCACCCTGTGCTGGTCGCGCCGATGTCGGGGCTCTCGCTGCTGCACGCCGGCGGGGAGATGGCGTGCGCGCGAGGGGCCGCCGCGGCCGCGGCTGGGTTCTGCCTGACGTCGGGCAGCTCGCAGACCGTGGCCGCGGTCGCTGCGGCGAGCGGGCCGTTCTTGCAGCAGGTCTACCTGTGGCCGGAGCGCGACCAGATGCTGCCCTTCGTCGAGGAGGTGGTCTCCGCCGGCGCCCTGGGTTTCCTCCTTACGGTGGACTCGCCACCGCAGGCGGCGCGCTACGGGTTCCGCAGCCGCGTCACCGGTATGCGAGCCGTCGCCTCCCCGAACTTCGAGGGCGGGGGACCGCCAGCGGGGTCACCGGCCGACTCCGGCCCCGAGGACATCCGCTGGCTGACCGAGGTCAGCGGGCTGCCGGTCCTCGTCAAGGGCGTCCTGCGCGGCGACGACGCCCAGGTGGCGATGGACGCCGGAGCCGCGGGCATTGTCGTGTCGAACCACGGCGGACGAGGGATCGACGGGTCAGTCACGACGGCCGAGGCGCTGCCCGAGGTCGCTGAGGCCGTCGCCGGACGCGGGCTGGTTCTCGCCGACGGCGGCATCCGGCAGGGTGAGGACGTCGTACGCGCGCTCGCGCTCGGCGCGGACGCCGTGCTGGTCGGCCGCCCGGTCGCCTGGGCGCTGGCCCGGGGCGGCGCTGACGGCGTCGCCGCGCTGCTGCCCGGCGGCGGCACCAGGGAACTGGCCCGGCTGCTCCCGGAGTTCGGGGAGCCAGCCGGGGGCGGTGACGCGGGTGAGGCCCGGGCGCGGCTGTTCGAGCAGGTGCTCGTCCTGCTGGAGCAGCTGGCCGACGCCGGCCCGGTGGTCATGGTCATCGAGGACGCGCACTGGGCCGACCGCTCGACCCGGGATCTGCTGGCCTTCCTGATCCGC
>JALZBI010000315.1 GCA_030947565.1 Actinomycetota bacterium | reverse complement strand
CCAGCTCGGCGACGCCGAGCTCGAGGCGCTGGTGGCTCAGGCGGTGACGCAGACGGGCGCCACCGGTATGCCGCAGCTGGGCCTGGTCATGAAGGCGGTCCAGCCGCTCGTGGCCGGTCGTGCGGACGGGGGCCGGGTCGCGGCCGCGGTGCGCGCCGCGCTGGCGGGCTAACCGCCGTTGCCGTTGCCGTTGCCGTTGCCCTGGTCGGCCGGAGCGGGGCCGGCCGAGATGAACAGCGTGACGTTGCCACCGCGGTTGAGCTGGCCGTCTGGCGGGTTCGTTGCCGCGACGAGACCCGGCCGGTAGTTGGAGTAGACCCGGCGACCCAGCGTGACGGTGAAGCCCTGGGCCTGCAGATAGCTGGTCGCGGCGTCCACGGTCTGCCCGGACACCCCGCCGACGTCCACCTTGTCGCCGTTGACGATCTTGTCGCTCGGGGCGGGGAAGTCGGCGTTGGGCTGGCCGGCGAGGGCCCGGTCCATGATCGCCTTCCACGTGGGCGCGGCGACGCTGGCGCCGAAGACGACGGGGTAGGGACCACCGGGCAGGTCGATGTTGTCCAGCTGGGTGGTGTTGTCGAGCGGCGTGCCGACCCAGACCGCGGTCGTCAGCTGCGGGGTGTAGCCGACGAACCAGGTCTCGTTGTTGCCGTCCGACGTGCCGGTCTTGCCGGCCGCGGGCCGGCCGGCGGCCAAGGCGCTCGCCGCGCCGGTGCCGCCGGGGGCGAGCACGCTGCTCATGATGCTCACGACGCCGTGGGCGACGTCAGAGTCGACGACCTGCTGGCAGTTGGATGTGCCCGGCTTGGTGATCGGCAGCTCCTTGCCGTCGGTGCCGAGGATGGCCTGGATCGGGGTGGGGGTGCAGTGGATGCCGTCGTGCGCCAGAGACCCGTAGGCACTGGCGACGGTCATCGGCGAGACCTCCTGAGCGCCGAGGATGATGGCCGGCGGGTAGGGCTCGATCGGCTCGCCGTTGGCGCGGTGCAGGCCCATCTGGTTCTCGGTGTCGCGGACGTTGCACGCGCCGATCTGTGAGACCAGGGCGACGAACGCGGTGTTGATGGACCGGGAGGTGGCCTGGGTCAGGGTCATCGGCCCGGCGGCGACGGGCTCGTCGTTCTTGACCGTCCAGGGCTTGGTGCCGAGACCGCAAGCGCCGGGGAAGTCAGCCTTGGTGTAGCTCGCGGGCGACGACGGGCTGGCCGCCTTGGCGTCGACCGTGCTGTTGATCGGCATCCCCTGCTTGAGGGCGGTGACGAGAGCGAACGCCTTCTCGGTGGAGCCGAACTGGAAGCCGCCGGAGCCGCCGTACTTGGTGTCGACCGCCCAGTTGACGACGGTCTGGCCGAAGGTCTTCGAGTTCAGGACGTAGTCGGAGTTCTGGGCGATGGCCTTGACCGCGCCGGTGTTGGGGTCGAGGGTCACAGCGGCGGAGCCGATGTTGTAGGAGTTCCCCTTCGGCACATGGGCCAGGACCTCCTCGCGGGCGGCCTTGGTGATGTCGGGGTCGATGGTGGTCTGGATCGTCAGGCCGCCGCCGAAGATCTTGGCGCGCCGCTGGTCGACCGTCTTGCCCAGCGCCTGCTCCAGCGAGGGGTCGGTCTCCAGCCACTTGATGACGTAGTCGCAGAAGTAGGCGTAGTCGTTGCCGGATGCCTGACAGGCCGTCGGCGCCGACGTGACGTTCTTCTTGTCGAAGCCGGCCGCCTTGGCGTCGGTGGACTCCTTGGCCGTGATGAGCCCGAGCTCCTGCATCCGGTCGAGGACGACGTTGCGCCGGGCGATGGCGCGGTCGGGGAAGTGCACCGGGTCGGTCGTGCCGGGGTTCTGGGCGAGACCGGCGAGCATCGCGGACTCGGGCAGGTTGAGGTCCTTGGCGTCCTTGTTGAAGTAGTGCTTGGCCGCTGCCTGGATGCCGTAGGCCTGGTCGCCGTAGTAGGTGATGTTGAAGTACCCCTGCAGGATCTGGTCCTTGGTCTGTTCCTTCTCGAGCTGGATCGAGTACTTCAGCTCCTGCAGCTTGCGGGTGACGCCGGCCAGGCCCTTCTGCGTGGTCGCGGCCTGCGCGGCCTCGCTGTCCTTGTTCTGCAGGGCGGTGTCGAGCAGGGTCTGCTTCACGTACTGCTGCGTGAGCGTCGACCCACCGGAGGTGTTGACCGACCCGGAGGCGTTGGAGACCAGCGCCCGGACGACGCCACGCACGTCGACGCCGCCGTGCTCGTAGAAGCGGCTGTCTTCGATGGCGACCTGGGCCTTCTGCATGACCGGGGCGACCTGGTCGAGCGGGATGATGATCCGGTTCTCGTCGTGGGGCGTGGCGATGACGTTGCCCTTGGCGTCGACGATCTTCGACTGCTGCGAGAGGGTGGCCGCCGTGAACTCGCTGGGGAGGGCGTCGAACATGTCGACGCCGGTGCGGGTCACGGCCCCGGCGGCACCCACACTCGGCATGACCAGGCCCGCCCCGAGCAGGCCCATGACGACGGCGGCACCGACGAACGCACCCAGCAGGGGGATGATGCTCGCGATGTTGGTCGTCCGGCCGGCCTTCATACCGCAAGGCTAACCCGCATACGGCGGCCCGACGGGCATCGTCGATCCTCCGAGACGGCTCTGAGACCGCACCGAGACCTGCCGTTCGGCGTATGCCCCGGACCCAGGTTGCTGGTCACTAGTCCCTCCGAACTAGTACGTCTGACTATGACAAACCACCCGCCCGGGCGATAGTGCAACAAACCTCCGCTTCGTAGGTTCGCCTAGGGCACATCCGCCAGACGTATCAACAACGAATGGCTTGTCGTCCTACAGGACACCAACAGGGGAGCCGGAAGCGGGTTTGTGGACGTGACGACGATTATTGAGAGGCCAGCCGGGCGGGGAGACCGTCAGGTGCCCGGCGGCCTACAGAGCGACTGGGCCGGGATGGGCCGGTGCTCCAGCAGCGACCCCGACGCGTTGTTCGTGCGCGGGGCCGCCCAGCAGGGCGCCAAGGTCGTATGCCAGAAGTGCCCGGTCATCGCCGAGTGCCTCGCCGACGCTCTCGACAACCGCACGGAGTTCGGCGTGTGGGGCGGGATGACCGAGCGCGAGCGACGCGCCATGCTGCGCCGCCACCCCAACGTCACCTCGTGGTGGAGCCTCTTCCAGGCGGCTCGCCTGGATCAGGTCTCGTGACCCGCTGACGCGCAGCTCCTAGCCCGCTGACGCGGGTCTCCTCGGGTCGGACTCAGGCGCCGGCCAGGGCGGCACCGACCTGGCGAAGGCCGTCGACGTCGTGCACGTCCTCGGCCAGCGCCGGCACCTCGGCCACGGGCGTACCGGGGTGGCCGACGACGAACCGGCGGGCGAGCGTGCGCTGGCGGTCGGCCGTGCCGGCCAGGTCGGCGTGCAGCGTCAGCAGCCCGGCGGTCAGGTGGTCGCCGTCGTCGGCCCGCTCCTCTGCCCCCGCCCGCGCGCGCGCCGCGCTGAGCCCGGAGGCCGGGACCTGCTGCACCCGGTTGAGGACGAGCCCGCTGAGCGGCATCTGCTCCGACTCCAACCGGGCGATGAAGAAGGACGCCTCCCGGAGTGCGTCACGCTCCGGCGCCGCGACGACGAGGAAGGCCGTCGACCGCTGGCTCAGCAGGGCGTAGGTCTGGTCGGCGCGCTGGCGGAACCCGCCGAACATCGTGTCGAGGGCGGTGATGAACGTCTGCACGTCACGCAGCATCTCGCCGCCGAGCACCTTCGACAGCGTGGAGGTCACCAGGCCCAGGCCGACGTTGAAGACCTTGAGGGAGGCCCGACCGCCGACCTTCGCGGGCGCTGAGATGAGCCGGATGAACCGTCCGTCGAGGAAGGACCCGAGCCGCTTGGGGGCGTCGAGG
>JALZBI010000314.1 GCA_030947565.1 Actinomycetota bacterium | reverse complement strand
GGCCGTCAGGTCCCAGTAGCCGTAGCGCTGGCCATTGGCGTCCATCGCCGCCTTGTAGATCGGCGCCGAGTCAACCGGGGCGTTGGTGTCCTCGTCGACGAGCAGGTTGTCCGACACCACCGCGATCGTTGTGAAGGTCGCGGTCGCCGACACGCTCGGCTTGCCGGCCGAGGTCACCACGAGCTTCTCGGTGTCTCGGACGTCGTCGTCCTTGACGCCCGACGGGACGGCCACCTTGACGCATACCGTCGTGCTGGCCCCACCGGCAACCTGCGGCGTGGTGGTGATCGGCATCGTGCAGGTGGCGTCGTAGGCCGTGGCGGTCCACGCGCCGGAGGTGGCCAGCGTGTAGCTGTCTGCCTGGTAGCCGGCGTTGGTCACCGTGACCTGGTAGCTGACGGACGTCCCGACTTTGGCTCCACCGGTCTGCTCGGTCGGCTTGACCGTCACGGCGTTGGCCGGGGCGATCGCCGTCACGTGCGGGCTGCCCGTGGTGGAGATGCCGCGGTCGCCCTTGACGACGAGTCCGTCGTTGACGATCGAGGTCACCGACCCTGCCAGGTTGGCCGAGATCTTCACCGAGAAGTGGACCTGGATCTGGCCACCCGCGGGGATGACCAGCTGGTTCCATTTCACCGCGCCACCGGCGGACCGGCCGCCCTGGTCGGCCGACACGAAGCTCGTGTTGGCCGGGAGTGGGTCGTTGATGGTGACGTTGCGGGCCTCGGCGTTACCGATGTTCTTCACAGTGATCGTGTAGTCGACCGTGCTGCCCGGCCCGACCGGCTTGCCGGAGTCGGACTTGGAGACGACGAGCGCCGCCGACGCGTCACGGTTCTGCAGGGTGTAGGCGCCACGGCCGTGCGTGCCGTTGATGAGCACGCCGTTCTTGGCGTCGTAGTCCAGCTGCCAGGACGCGACCTTCGGGATGCCGTCACCGAGACGCTTGTAGACCCGGCCGCCGTTGGTCGAGACGAACGTGCCGACGTCGTTGCCGACGTAGATCGTGTTCGGGTCGGACGGGTCGATGACCACCGAGTTGGCCGGCACGTCGGGCAGGTTGCCCGTGGCGTCGCGGAAGGTCTTGCCGCCGTCGGTGGTGGCGAAGATGTGGCCGGAGTTGCCCGGAGTCGCCGCGCCGAACCCGCCGTAGGCGAGGTAGGCGACGCGGTAGTTGGAGCGGTCCACGGCGATCTGGTCGACCGGCCGGTTGGGCAGGACGCCCTGGCCGACCCGGTTCCACGTCGGCGAGGAGGAGGTCACGGCGTTGGGGCTGACCGAGACGACCGCGTCGTCGGTGCCGACCCAGACGCCGTCGCCACCGTCGGCGACGCCGACGGCCGAGATGACGCAGCCGCGGGCCCCGTTCGGTGCCGCACCGGTGCAGCCCGTCGTCAGGTCACCACTGATGGGCGCCCAGGTGACGTCGCCGGCCGAGGGCGCCTCGGCGTTGTCGGTGCGGTAGAGCCGGTAGGTGCCGAGGAACATCTGGTTGGTGTTGCCCCGGTTCTCCACCCACGGCACGTAGAACTCGGCCCGGTCCTTCGTGTCGATGCCACCGTCGATGGTCTCGTTGCCGAAGAAGGTGTTCACCTTCGTCGGGTCGTAGCGGTAGGGGCTGATGGCGTAGTAGCTGCCGAACACGTATGCCGGGTAGTTCGGCGAGTACGGGTTGACCGTCGTCTGGTCGACGATGACCTGCCCGCCGTCGCCGCTGGCCTGGTCGAACCACCGGCTGTTGGCCGTCGACTTGCGCAGGGTGCCGTTGTCCTGCGTGCCGCCCCAGTACTGGCCCGGCACGTTGGGGACGGTGGCGACCGACGTGAACTGGGTGATGCCGAGACCCGTCGAGTGGATGAGCGCGCCCGTCCTCGGGTCCACCTGGCCGTTCAGGTCCTGCCAGTCCACGCTCGACAGCGGACCGCCGGTGAGCCGGCCACCCTGGTTCTGCGACTGCCAGACCCCGCCGTCGTTGCCGATGACGATGTGCTTGGTGTTGGTGGGCTGGAACGCGAAGGCGTGGTAGTCGGGGTGCAGGTCGTAACCCAGACTCAGCCAGTGGGCGCCGCCGTCGAGGGAGCGGTAGATGCCGCCCGACTGCGGGCTGTTGCCGTAGCCGTAGAGCCCCAGGGCATACACGGTGTCGGGGTTCGTGGGGTCAGGACGCACCACGTTGTCGTAGAAGCACTGCGTGCCGCAGTAGCCGACGACCGAGTCCGGGCCGCTCTGGGGCGAGCCGGTCCCATCGGTCCACTTCGACGCACCGTCAGTGGTCTTGAAGACCCGTGACGGGTGGTAGGCGCCAGCAAGGTCGAACCAGTCGAAGCCGGTGTAGAGGGTCGCGGTGGCCGCGCCCTTCGGGTGCGAGATGCCCAGGGAGAAGCGGGTCCCGCCCTCGAGGTAGTTGCCCTCGGGCAGGTTGCCCATCGCTGACGCCCAGGTCTTGCCGCTGTCGGTGGACTTGTAGATGGCGTCGCCCCAGAACGAGGCGTAGACCGTCTTCGCGTCCTGAGGGTCGAGCACCAGGTCGGTCGCGCCGTGCAGCTGGTCGGTGGTGCCCTTCCTCAGAGTCCAGGTCTTGGCGCCGTCGGTGGACTCCCAGACGCCGTAGGGCTGCTCGGTCGGCGCCGTGGTGCGGTGGTTGCCGCCACGGCCGCGGAGGGTCGAGGCATACAGGTGGTCGGGGTTCGTCGGGTCGACGGCGATCGCGGAGGTCGACTGGCCGGTGAAGAGGGTGGAGACGTGGGTCCACGTCAGTCCGCCGTCGGCGGAGCGGTAGACGCCGTCGCCGTAGTAGGAGTCACCCGAAAGGTTGGCCTCGCCGGAACCCATGTAGACGATCTGGTCGTTGCTCGGGGCGATCGCGAGCGAGCCGACGGACTGCGTGTCGGCGTCCTTGGTCCGCGAGGTCCAGGTGCCGCCGTTCGCCGGGTCGTAGGTCCAGACGCCGCCCTGGGCGCCGCCGAGGATGAGGGTGCCGTCGCCCCGGATGGCGAGGGCGCTCACCCGGCCGGCCATGGCAGCGAAGGTGTTGCTCGTGCGCACGACCTGCACGAGGGGGCTCGGGCCGACAGTGGTCCAGGTCCCGCCGCGAGCGGCGCCCTTGACGGTCTCGCTCGCGATCCCCGAGGCCTGCTGGCTGGCCTTCAGGCGGAGCGCTGCGGCCTGCTCTACGCTCAGCGGGGTGTCGCCGGAGAGCAGGCGGCTGGCGTAATAGGCGTCACGGAGCTTGTCGAAGCCCTGTTCGTCGGACCCGTCCTCGTGCTCGCCCTTGGGGGTCAGCTTGACGGGGGTGTCGTCGGCCGGGGTGGGGGCCGCATGAGCGAGAGGGGACGCAACGAGGGCCGGGGCGAACCCGACGCTCAGCGCCCCGAGGAGGAGCGGGACGGCAACACGGGAACGCACACGCATGAAGAGGGACTCCGACCTGGGGATGGGGGGGGCCGATATCGGGAGAAGATGGCGTCCCGACCCGCCTGGGCGTGATCTTCCCCCCGGATGCGACGAACCGGCGTTTTCCCCGGGTTTCGGCAGGGAACTCCCAGACTTTTCACAGCCTATGGCTGGGTGCCCGACAGGTCGTCGGCGCTGAAGGGGCGAGCGGTGCGTGGCCGGTGGGCGCATCATGGGTGCGGGTCGGCTTCCTGGCCGCCCGCTGTGAGCCGGCGTCATGAGGTGCGAGCAGGTGTGCAGAAGGGGGCGACGCGTGTGCGAGCAGCCGTTCGGCTCAGCGCGGCCGGGGCCGCAGTCCTGCTCACGGCCGCCGCGCTCGGCGGATGCGCAGCAGGGCCACCAGCAGGCCCACCTGCGGGCCCACCTGCGAACTCACCTGGGGGGGCGGTGCCGATGACGACGGCCGACCCGTCCACCCC
>JALZBI010000313.1 GCA_030947565.1 Actinomycetota bacterium | reverse complement strand
ACACCGGCGGCAAGGACGCGCCTACGGGGCTCAAGGACCGCCCGCGTGGAGCGCAGAGCTGCTGGGGCCGTCAGTGGGAACGGCGGCGGGACGGCCCGCCCAGGGCGGCCCAGACGGTGCGCCCGTTGCGCTCGTCGGTGACGCCCCACTCGTGCGCGAGGCTGCGGACGATGCGCAGCCCCCGCCCGGTGGACGACCACAGTGACTGGGGGGCGGGCCGCGGGGTGGACGCGCTGCCGCCGTCGCTGACCTCGACCTCGACGACGCCGGCCTTGACCTTCCAGTGCACACGGACCATGCCGTCGGCCAGCGGACGGGCGTGCCGGAGAGCGTTGGCGATGAGCTCGGATACGACGATCTCGGCCTCGCCGACGGTCTCGGGAGCGATGCCGCGCTCATCCAGGTCGGCGACGAGGACGCGTCGGGTCTGCCCGACCGCGGACGGCGCCCACGGCACGCGGATGGTGCGCGGACGCTCCCCGGCGTCGGGCGGCGTGGTCGCCGTCGCCACCCTGCCCCGGGCCGGAACCGTTGAGCTCACCGCATTGGCCGGCTGTGCCAATGGTCGTTCACCGCCTTGTCGTGCGCTGCCCCACGCTCGGTGCGCCTCCCCATACCCCCGAACAACGACCGATTGCCTGGCAGGTTACCCGTTGCCGTCGAGGGAGTCGAGCACAGCCGAGGGACGGTTGCTGATGATGGCGTCGACACCCAGGTCGATGCAGCGCCTGATGTCCTCGTTGTCGTCGACCGTCCAGACGAACACCTCGTGGCCGGCGGCGTGGTGCGCGGCAACGATCTCGGGGTGGTCGCGGATGATGACGCGGTCCAGGCCCGCGGTGCCGACGCCGGCCGGGAGGAACCCGCCGCGGTAGGGCGGAGGCAGCGGCGAGCCGACGAGCAGGACCAGGGGCAGCCCCGGACACAGGCCGGCCATCCGGCGAACCGCCAACGAGGAGAACGACATCATCCGCACCCAGACGTCGTGCGGCCCGCGGGGACCCGTCAGCCCGTACTCGCCCAGCAGCCGCGCGACCTCGTGCTCGACCCGCCCTCCCGACCGCGACGGGTGCTTGGTCTCCACCGCCAGCCCGATCTCGCGACCCGCGCCCAGGGCCAGCTCGACCAGCTCGCGGAGGGTGAGCAACGACCCGCTGTCCGGGTCACGTTCGGGGTCGCCGGCGTGTTTCCAAGATCCCCAGTCGACCGCCCGCAGCTGCGCCAAGGTCATGGTCGAGACGATGCCGGGCGAGCCGCCCGTCCGTTCCAAGGTGCGGTCGTGCAGGCAGACGAGCTCGCCGTCGGCAGTCAGGCGGACGTCGCACTCGAGGGCGTCGGCCCCCTCCCGGATCGCGAGACGGTAGGCACCGACGGTGTGTTCGGCCATCGCGGCCGACGAGCCTCGGTGGGCGATCACCAGTGGGCGCACCGGCATATCGTGGCACGGTGCCCGGCCCGCCCCGTCGCGTGACCTCGGGTGAGTCCTCACACGACGGCCGCCGCCGGCGTTCATCCAGCGTGGCCCTTCCCCCCTTCCAGCGCCTGGTCGACGACCACTGGCGAGAGGTCGCCCGGCTCGCCCGGGCCCTGGCGGGCGCGGTCGACGGTGACGACGTGGCCCAGCAGGCGTGGACCCAGGCGTATGCGGCGTACCCATCGCTGCGCTCGGCCGGCAACCTGCGGGGCTGGCTGCTCACCATCACCCACCGGTGCGCGATGGATGTGCACCGGTCCCGCAGCCGGCGGGCCGTGCCGACCGACGACGACACCGTCCTCGAACGCTCCACCGCCCTCGTCGCCGGCCCCGAGGAGCAGCTCGGCGACGACGCCCTGTGGTCTCAGGTCGCGAGGCTGCCCGTCCGCCAACGGGAGGCGGTCGTCCTGAAGTACGTGGGCGACCTCGACCACCCCACCATCGCCGAGCTGCTCGGCACGACCCCCACGATGAGCCGCCGCCTCGTCAGCGACGGACTCAAGACCCTGAGAGCGAGCACGTCATGACCACCCTGCCAGACCCCGTCGAGGACCGCCTGCACGGCTGGTCGCCCGACGTCCGCCCCCCCACGTTCGTCACCGCTGACGTCTCGTACGTCGTCACGGACACGGTCGTCGGACGGATCCTGTTGGCCCGCAACGGCTCCGGAGCCCTGGTCGCCTCGCGCTACGTGCCGGACGACGCCACGGAGGACGCCCTGCTCGACCGGATCGGACGCACCGTGTCTCCTCGGGTGCTACGCCTGCCCGGCGCCCTGGACGATGCCCGGCACCAGCTCGACGATCTGCTGACCGGCCGGCGGCACACCGTCGACCTGGCCACCGACCTGGTGCTGGCCACCCCGTTCCAGCGGTCCGTCCTCGAGGGGCTGAGCCGCACGGTCGGCTGGGGCGAGCGCGCGAGCTACGGCACGCTGGCCGAGAGGATCGGCCGACCGACCGCGGCGCGTGCGGTCGGGGCGGCCCTCGGCGCGAACCCGCTCTGCGTCGTCCTCCCCTGCCACCGGGTCGTGGGCGCCAAGGGCGACCTCACCGGGTACGCCGGGGGGACGGCCGCCAAGCGCTACCTGCTCGACCTCGAGGCCGCCGGCTGACGATCGGGGCCGATACGTCTGTCTAGCCGTGACCCTAGAGTGACGTATCGCCCACTATCGGGGGTCGTCACCGGTGGTTACGGCCATGACGACGGGCGGGACACCACGGCCGGTATGCGCGTGGTCGCGTCGCCACGCCCGGCCGCCAGCTGGGCGGGCAGGACGAAGAGCGCGTCGGTGAGGTCGGCCCCCCGGAGGTCGGCGGCGCGGAGGTCGGCGCCCAGCAGGTCGGCGCGGGTGAGGTCCTGACGGCGCAGGTCGACACCGATCAGCAGGGCGCCACGCAGGTTGGCGCCGACGAGGTCGTGACCACGCAGGTCCTGGCCGGCCAGGTCCCGGTGAGAGAGGTCGACACCCGGGCGGGACCGCCGTGACTGGGTGCTGACCTGTGCCAGCAGCAGGCCGACCTCGTCGCGGAGCGCACCGATATCAAGACGGGCCAACGTTTCCGCGTCACTTCTCCCGTGTCGGAGCAGCTGCCCGGCGAGCTCGGCGACGCGGTTCGCCACTCCGTCCTCGGTCGCCCGGGTCCGGGCCTCGGCGAGATACCAGCGCAGCTCGTGCAGGGCTCGCATCTGTTCGAACGCCGCGAACATCGTGGTCGCCGTCTCAGAGCCTTCCCGCCACGTGGCGCCTCGGAGCGTGACCTGGGTGACCTGCTGACCCGCGCCCAGGCAGTCGAAAGCCGTGCAGCCGCGGAATCCGGCCTGAGGTAGGCGGCTGTGGATCGTGCAGCGGTCGGCGCCGTCGAGGTTGGGACACGGCATACCGCCCGGTTTGTCGATGGCGAAGTCCGCCGAACGAGCGAACGGCAATGCGACACAACACAACCCGACACAGTTCCCGCAGTCGGGACGAAGGGCGACCCGCTCGTCCGTCGGTGCGTTCACGGTCCGAGGTTATGACCTGACCGGCACGTCAACGGGCTCGAGGTCGGTGACGCTGCGCACGGCCAGCACCGGTGAGCGCAGCAACCACAGCACAGACAGGCAGCCACCCACCGCGGCCGTGACCAGTGTGGGACCGATACCCACGACCGTCGCCGCGAGGCCGCCGACGATCGCGCCGAACGGCCGGATCCCGTAGTTGACGGTGGAGAAGGCCCCGGCGACCCGGCTGCGCATGTGGTCGGGGGTCACGGCGGTCTGCACCGAGTTGACGTTGACGTCGAACAGCATGACGCCCACCGAGCTGACGAACTCGGTGGCGGCCAACACACCGACCTTCGTAGGCGTCGTGCCGCCGGCCAGCGGCAGGAACGCGAACGGCGCGGAGAACAGCACGGCGCCGACG
>JALZBI010000312.1 GCA_030947565.1 Actinomycetota bacterium | reverse complement strand
GTATCCGACTGGGGGTATGCCGCGTTCACGGGCCGCTCGGCTACGGTCGCCGACGTCCTGGGCGAGCAGGACGGTCTCTACACGCTGCTCGTGCGCGAGCCCGACGCCAGTGTGCCCGAGGTGGTCACCGTCCTCAGTGCCGTGCATCCGGGAGACGACGTCGACGCACTCCGTGGCTACCTCGCCTCGCCTGACGTGGCCGTCGTGACGACCACTGTGACCGAGGCGGGGTACCGACGGAACGGGTCCGGCGGCCTCGACGTCGACGCCGAGCCGGTGCGCCAGGACATCGCCGTCCTGACGGGTGAGCAGCCGGGCGAGCCCTCGACGACCCCGGGACGGCTGGTCGACGGGCTCCGAGCCCGACGCGCCGCCGGCGCCGGCCCCCTCGCGATCGTCCCCTGCGACAACGTCCCCGACAACGGCACCATGGCCTCCCGGGTCGTGCGCGACCTGGCCGAGCGGGTCGACCCCGACCTGGCCGCCTGGGTCGGCGACAACGTCTCGTTCGTCACGACGATGGTCGACCGCATCACCCCACGCACCACCAAGGCCGACGTCGAGGAGGTGCGGCGCCTGACGGGCGTGGACGACCGATCCGTGGTGGTCACGGAGCCGTTCAGCGAGTGGGTGCTCAGCGGCGACTTCCCGGCCGGCCGACCGAGGTGGGAGGGCGCGGGCGCACGCTTCGTGGACGACATCCACCCGTTCGAGACCCGGAAGCTGTGGATGCTCAACGGTGCTCACTCACTGCTCGCGTATGCCGGGTCGGCCCTGGGCTACGTGACCGTCGCTGACGCCATGGGCGACGACGAGGTCCGTGGCTGGGTGGAGGAGTGGTGGTCCGACGCCGGCCGCTACCTTCCGTTGCCCGCCGACGAGGTCGCCGCCTACCGCCAAGCCCTGGTCGAGCGCTTCGAGAACCCCCGGATGCGCCACCTGTTGGCCCAGATCGCCTCCGACGGCTCCCAGAAGGTGCCGATCCGGGTCGTCCCGGCCCTGACGGCGGCGCGGGCCGATGGTCGGCTGCCCGCGGGAGCGTGTCGGGTCATCGCGTCCTGGGTGGTGCACCTGCGCGGGCACGGTGCGCCCGTGGACGACGTGCGGGCCGGCGAGGTCAAGCGGCTGGTCGATGGCAGCGCGTCTGAAGCCGTGGGCCGGGTGCTGGGCTGGCTGGAACTCGACGACGCCGAGGTCGCTGCTCAGGTCGAGCAACAGGTCAGCGACCTCGAGTCGCGTGCCTCGTGACGGTCCGAGCGGCCGTCATCGGGTGCGGTGACATCTCCGCCGTCCACCTGGCGGCCCTCGAAGCGATGGCCGACGTGGAGCTGGTGGCGGTGGCCGACACCGAGACCGAGGCTCGGTCTGCGGCCGAGAACCGTTGGCACGTCCCGAGCTTTCCGGATCATCGGACTTTGCTGGACGCGATCCGGCCCGATGTCGTGCACGTCTGCACGCCGCACGACCAGCACGCCGACCCGGTCGTGGATGCCCTCGCCGCCGGGGTCGACGTGGTCATGGAGAAGCCGGTCGCACACACGGTCGCGGAGGCGGAGCGGGTGGCTGCGGCGGCCGCCGCCCACCCCGAACGCGTCGTGGCCGTGTGCCTGCAGAGCCGCTACAACGCGACAGCGCAGCACGTGCGAGGCCTCCTGGACTCTGGTGAGCTCGGCGCGGTCCTGGGCGGGGCGGCCACCGTCATCTGGCATCGCACCCCCGAGTACTACGCCGCCAAGCCCTGGCGTGGTCAACGGCAGCGCAGTGGCGGTGGGGTGCTCATCAACCAGGCGATCCACACGCTGGACCTGCTGCAATGGCTGGTCGGAGACGTGTCTAAGGTCGAAGGGCGTTGCGGTACCTACGCGTTGGCTGGGATCGTCGACGTCGAGGACACTGCGTCGGTCGTGCTCGACCACGCATCCGGTGCGCGCAGCGTGTTGTTCGCGACGGTCACGCACGTCGCCGACGCCCCGGTGACGCTCGACCTCGTCACTGAACGAGCGCGGCTGTCGATCCGGGGCGACCTCACGATCACGTGGGAGGACGGGCGCGTGGAGGTCGTCCCCGAGCGGCGCGCGACCAGCGTGGGCCGCGACTACTGGGGGGTCTCGCACGAGCTGCTCATCGCCGACGCCTACCGGACGGGAGCTAACGGTGGGCGGTTCTGGATCGGCCCGGCCGAGGCACTCGCGGCCCAGCGCATCCTGGCCGAGGTCTACGCCCTCAGCGGCGTCTGATCTCTGGTCAGAGCGATCGTCCATCACCGGTTCGGACGATCGGATGGTCGGGTCTTGGTCGGCACCAGACCGCAGGCCATCGACCGGGGACAGCTTACGCCGCCTGACCTCGCTGGGGACGCTCAGGCGTACGCAGGACTGCGGTGGTGATGACCCCTCGGAGGGGGTCAGCACCACCGCCGTGAGGTGGGGCGGGAGAGTGGAGCCGTGACCACTCCATCCATCGCCGTCGACCCCGTCTCGCCGACCGCCCCGGCCCTCGTCGGTGCGCGCATCATGACCCAGGACTGGCGCGACCTGACCTTCCTGCACTGGCGGGTCGACGCGAGCGCCGTGCAGCCGCTGCTCCCCAAAGGGACACGCCCGGACATGCACGACGGGTCGAGCTGGGTGGGCCTCATCCCCTTCCGCATGGTCGGCGCCGGCATCGGCACAGGCCCTGCGGTCCCATGGCTGGGGACGTTCGCCGAGACCAACGTCCGGCTCTACTCGGTCGATGCGCAGGGGCGACGGGGCGTGGTGTTCCGCACCCTCGAAGCGTCCCGGCTTGCCGTCGTCGTCGGCGCCCGGGCCGCGTTCGCGCTGCCTTACACGTGGGCGCGGATGCGCGTCACGGAGACGGGCGGCGTCCTCACCTACACGTCCCGCCGGCGCTGGCCGGGTCCGCGTACGGCCGGCACCCGGCTGCGGGTACGTCCCGGTGCACCTCTCGTGGCCCACGACCCGCTGGCGGACTTCCTCACCGCGCGGTGGGGTCTGCACACACGGGTGTCGGGCCGGCTCAGCTTCGTCCCCAACGAGCACGAGCGCTGGCCGCTGCAGCAGGCTGAGCTCCTCGACCTTGACGACACCCTCGTGGCGGCCGCGGGGGTCCCGGGCGTGAGCCACCGCCCCCCCGACTCGGTTCTCTTCTCTCGGGGCGTGCACACCGAGTTCGCCTGGCCCAGAGTGGTTCCCCGCTAGCGCAGGACCTCGACGAGGACGATCCACGACACCAGGAGACCGCTGACGATGGCGAGCATCGATCCGAGGGCCAGCAGCGGCAGTCCGCCCGCGCTGCCGACGACCAGCATGAGCCCGCCGACCAGGTATGCCGCGAGGGGCAGGAAACCGATGACCGCCTTGAGGGGACGCATCCGGTTCTGTGGGTGCCGGTCCCGAAAGATGTGGCGGGCCGCGACGACCTGGAAGGTAGCGACCACCACCGTCGCCGCGAGGACCACGATGCCGTAGACGCTGAGGGGGAGCCCAGGCATGAGCCCCACCGCCGCGACGACCAGGCCGAGCACGAGGGTCGCGACGCCGGCCGCCAGCCGGGCGACCAGGGACGCCTCCTTGACGATGTCGGCGATGTTGACGCTGGCCGCGACGATGACCAGACCCCCGAGCGCCGCCAGGGCACCGACCATGGCGACGTTGAAGTCCTTCCAGACCTCGATCGCATCGACCATGGGGAGACGCTACTGGCTGGCCGCCGTCGACCTTGGCCGCTGCGATCTCCTTCCGATGTTTCCCCTGCATGTACTGACCGTCGGCCAGGTACCAACTCATCGGCGACGCGAGGAACCCGCTCTGCCGCCCCAACCCCCAACCCCAACCCAACCCCAACCTCGGCGTTCTCACCCCAACCCCGGCGTTCTCACCCCAACCCC
>JALZBI010000311.1 GCA_030947565.1 Actinomycetota bacterium | reverse complement strand
CGACGCACAGCACGATGCCGGCGGCCTTCTGTCCCCGGATCGTCTCGACAAGGGAGTCGGCCGAGTCGATGCCGACGAGCATCAGGACGAAGAGGAAGAACATCATCACGGCGCCGGTGTAGACGAAGATCTGGACGATGCCGAGGAAGTCGGCCTGCTGCACGATGTAGAGCACGCCGAGGTTGACCATGACGAAGGCGACACAGAGCGCCGCGTGCACCGCCCGGCGCGCGAACAGCAGGCCCAGCGCCGCGACCACCATGAGCGGCCCGAGGATCCAGAAGGTGATGGCCTCGCCGGTCGACGTCATCGCGCCCCTCCGCTCTGGACGGGGGCGTTGACCGCCCCGGTCTGGAAGGCCCCGCCCTGAAGGTCAGTGGGCGCCGGTCCGCGAGTGCCGGTGTTGCCCAGTCCGACCGGCTGGTCCGTCACGTCTCCGGCCGTGCCGGTGAGGTCCTCGTTCTGGCGCCGGTGGGAACGCACCCACTCCTGCTGCTCGGGCGTCGCCTGGCTGACCTTGCCCTGGTAGTAGTCGCGCTCCTCCATGCCGTCGACCATCGGGTGCGGGGCCGGCAGCATGCCCTCCTGCACCGGTCCGAGCAGCTGGTCCTTGGTGAAGATCAGGTCGGCGCGGTTGTTGTCGGCGAGCTCGTAGAAGTTCGTCATCGTCAGGGCCCGCGTGGGGCACGCCTCGATGCAAAGCCCGCAGAAGATGCAGCGCAGGTAGTTGATCTGGTAGACGCGGCCGTAGCGCTCACCGGGCGAGAACCGGCCGCCGCCGCCCTCGGTGTCGTCGTTCTGGGCGCCCTCGACGAGGATCGCGTCAGCCGGGCAGGCCCATGCGCACAGCTCGCACCCGATGCACTTCTCGAGGCCGTCGGGGTGCCGGTTGAGCTGGTGGCGGCCGTGGAAGCGGGCCTCCGTGGGTCGCTTCTCCTCGGGGTACTCCTCGGTCTGGATCTTGCGGAACATCGTCGCGAAGGTCACCCCGAACCCGGCCACCGGAGCGAAGAAGGTCTTGAGAAAGCTGTCCTGCTCCTCGCCGTCGCCGTCAGCCGCCGTCGACCCGGTGCGCCCCGCCGAACCCCTCGATGAGTTCGCGGAGGGCGCGGAGGTCGCGGAGGTCGCCGAGGTGCTGGAGGAGGTGGAGGTGCGTGGCGGCACCCGCTTGCCCGGGGTGGCCGGCTTGGCGCCGTCCGGCACAGCCGGACCGGCCTCCGGCACCGACGTCCCACTCTCAGAACGGGGCTGGGCTCCCTGAGGCTCGGAGAGGTCGCGGCCGGACGTGTCGTCAGCCACGGTCGTCCTCCTCGGTATGCGTGTCGTCTCTGGCGGGGCCCGAGCCGTGACCCGAGGTGGTGGCTCCCACGGCCACCGGCCGGCGGCGGGGCTCCTTCAGCGTCTGACCCGGCAGCGGCGGAACAGGATATCCACCCGCGAAGGGGTCCACCGTCTTCGGGGGTGGCGCGCCGAGGGCGATCTCCTGCTCGCTGCGCCTCGAGTCGTAGAGGAACGACCCCACGAGGGCGAGCACGGCGATGATCCCGACGGCCGCCAGGATCACGACCGGGAAGTTCCGGTTGGCGATCGTCACCGCGCCCCCCGGGATCCAGCCGTTCTGGGCGCCCCGGATGAAGGCGACGAGGACGACCCAGCCGAGGGTGGCGGGGATGAGGAGCTTCCAGCCGAACCGCATGAACTGGTCGTAGCGCACGCGGGGCAGCGAACCGCGCAGCCACACGAAGAAGAACATGAAGCCCCACAGCTTGGCGGTGAACCACAGCACACCCCACCAGCCGCCGCTGAACATGTTGTCGTTGATGAGGGAGACCAGCGGCGGGGCCTGCCAGCCGCCGAGGAACATCGTCGTGGCCAGCGCCGAGACGGTGAACATGTTGATGTACTCGCCGAGGAAGAACATCGCGAACCGCATCGAGCCGTATTCGGTGTGGAAACCACCGGTCAGTTCCCCCTCGCCCTCGGCGAGGTCGAACGGCAGCCGGTTGGTCTCGCCGACCATGGTGACGACGTAGACCGCGAACGAGAAGAAGGCCGGGATGACGTACCAGAACGACGCTTGGCCAGCGACGATCTGAGAGGTGGACATCGACCCGCTGTAGATGAACACGGCGACGAGCGCGAGGCCCATGGCGATCTCGTAGGAGATGACCTGGGCGGTCGCGCGGAGGCCGCCGAGCAGCGGATAGGTCGAGCCGGAGGACCAGCCGGCCAGCACGATGCCGTAGACACCGACCGAGGCGACGGCGAGCACGACCAGGACGGCGACGGGGAAGTCGGCGAGCTGCAACGGTGTCATGTTCCCGAACATCGACGCCTTGTCGCCCATGGGGATGATGGCGAACGAGACGAAGGCCATCGTCGCCGCGATCAGTGGTGCCAGGGTGAAGATCACCTTGTCGGCCGCCGCCGGGGTGACGTCCTCCTTCAGCATCGACTTCATGCCGTCGGCGAGGGTCTGGAGCAGGCCGAACGGGCCCGCCCGGTTGGGGCCGGGACGCTGCTGCATCCGCCCGATGACCCGGCGCTCGAACCAGATGACGAGCAAGGTGCTGATGAGCAGGTAGACGAAGATCAGCAGGGCCTTGATGAGCGAGAGCCACCACGGTGTCGTGGAGAAGTCGGCGCGCGGGTTGTCGACCATCGGGAGCGATGCGGCCGCGAGCTCCGGTATGCCCGTGAGGATGCTCATACTCGCGGCTGTCCTTCCTGGGAGGTCGGGGGCACATTGTGCGCCACCGGGGCGGCGTTGCGGAGGGAGGTCACCGACGACGTGGAGAGACCGCGGGAGTCGGGTGATGTCTGCGCGGCGACCACCCCGCTGACGGCTCGGGTCACGTCGACGAAGCCGCCCGCCTCCATGCGCAGCTCGGATCGCACCCGGCACCCGACCGAGTTCGTCGGAAGCCAGACGACACCGTCGGCCATCCGGTCGACGACCACCACCGGCACGGTGACCGACCCGTGGGAGCTGGCCACGGTGACGGGGTCACCGCCCTGCACACCGAGCCGTTCGGCGTCGGAGACCGACAGCTTGGCCACCGCCCGGGGTGCGGTGCCGGCGAGGAACGGCTCGCCGTCCTGCAGCCGGCCGGCGTCGAGCAGGGTCGGCCACGTGGCCAGGACAAACCGGCCGTGGGCGTCCGGAACCGGCGCGTCGGGCGTGCGCTGAGCCCAGTCGCCGGCCCTTCGGTCGCCGCGCCAGGGGCCGAGTCGGGTGAACTCCGCGTGGACCTGCTCCTGGGTGCGCGTCTCGAGGAAGAAGCCCATCTCGGCGGCGAGCATGTCGAGCACCCGGTGGTCGCTCATGGCGTTGCTGGCGATAGCGGCCCTGAACGGCCGGACCCGGCCCTCCCAGTCGACGTAGGAACCGACCTTCTCGGCCTGCGGCGCCACGGGGAGCACGACGTCGGCGACCTCGGTGACGGCGGAGCCACGAACCTCGAGTGAGACCACGAACGTCTTGGCCAGCGCCTCCTCGACCCCGGGGTGGCTGAGATCGGCCGGGTCGACCCCGGCGACGACCAGCGCGTCGAGCTGGCCCGACCGTGCGGCCTCGATGATGCCGGCGGTGTCGCGAGCCGGCCCGTCGGGCAGACCGACGACGTCCCACACCTCGGCGACCTCGGTGCGGGCCTGGGCGCTGGCGGCCGGACGACCGCCCGGCAGCAACGCTCCCAGGGCCCCGGCCTCCAAGGCACCGCGTTCCCCGGCGCGCCGAGGGATCCAGGCGAGCTTCGCACCGGCGCTCTCCGCCAGGGCGGCGGCCGCGGTCAGGGCACCGGGCACCGTGGCCAGGCGCTCACCGACGAGGACGATGCCGCCGTCCCTGAGCGCCTCGACGGCCGAACGGCCGGCCTTGGACCCACCGAGGTCGCGC
>JALZBI010000310.1 GCA_030947565.1 Actinomycetota bacterium | reverse complement strand
CGACCAGGAGTACTACGACGGGCTGCGGGCGGCCGGGTTCGACCTTGACTTCGGCGACGACGGCTCCGGCCTGTTCATGAAGTACCTGAGGCGCGGCTCCGGCTACTACATCGACGTCGGCGCGGGCCAGCTGGTCATCGACGGACGCGTCCCGGTCGTCCACGGCCAGGTCGACCACCTCACCGAGGATGCCGTCGTGCTTATCGACGGCACGACGCTGCCCGCCGAGGTCGTCGTCTACGCCACCGGCTACCAGTCGATGAACGGCTTCCTCGAGACGCTCATCTCGACCGAGGTCGCCGACCGGGTCGGCAAGGTGTGGGGCTACGGCTCGGAGACGACCAAGGACCCCGGCCCGTGGGAGGGCGAGCTGCGCAACATGTGGAAACCGACCAACGTGGAGAACCTCTGGATCCACGGCGGCAACCTGCACCAGTCGCGGCACTACTCCCAGTTCCTCGCCCTGCAGCTCAAGGCACGCTACGAGGGACTCGACACCCCCGTCTACGGGCTCCAGGAGTCGCACCACCAGCGGTAGGTCCCCGGGTTTGTCGGTGCGGGCTGTCACTGTTCCGGCATGGAGATCCTGCTCGCACTCGCTGGCCTCGCCGTCGGCGCGCTGCTCGCGTGGCTCATCGTGCAGTCTCGGTATGCGGTGCGCCTCACCTCGGCGGCCACCGAGCGCGACCTGCTCCGCGAGCGCGTCATCGACCTCGAGGCCGCCCTCAGCGAAGACTCCGAGACGGCCCAGATGATCGCGCCGCTGCGCTCCAGCCTCGACCGGGTGGAGCAGCAGGTCCACGACCTCGAGCGCGAGCGCGTCGCCCAGTTCAGCGAGGTGGCCGCGGAGATGGCCCGGGTGTCGCGGACGACGACGGAGCTCGGCGCCCAGACTGCCTCTCTGGTGGGCTCGCTCAACGCCTCGTCGGTGCGGGGGTCGTGGGGGGAGGTGCAGCTGCGCCGCGTCCTCGAGCACGCCGGGATGCTCTCCCGCTGCGACTTCGACGAGCAGGTCACCTCGGTCTCGAGCGACGCCCGCACGGTGCGGCCCGACGTCGTCGTCCGCCTGCCGGGCGACAAGACTCTCGTCGTCGACGCCAAGGTCCCGATGACGGGCTTCCTCGCGGCGCAGGCCGAGGGCCTCACCGCCGACCGGCGCACCGCCGCCCTGGCCGCCCACGCCAAGGCCCTGCGCGGCCACGTCGACACCCTGGCCGCCAAGGCGTACTGGACGGCGTTCGAGACGACACCCGAGATGGTCGTCTGCTTCGTGCCGGGAGAGGCGATCCTCACGGCGGCACTGGCCCACGACCCCGGCCTGCACGACTACGCGATGTCGCGCCGCGTCGTGCTGGCCTCCCCCGCAACGCTGTTGGCGCTGCTGCGCACCGTGGCCTACACCTGGCGGCAGGACGCGCTGGCGGACAACGCTCGAGAGCTGCTCACCGTGGGCCGCGAGCTGCACGAGCGGCTGGGAGCCCTAGGGGCTCACGCCGGCACGATGGGGGCGGCCCTGCGCCGCTCGGTGGAGGCGTACAACGGGTTCGTGGGCTCCCTGGAGAGCCGCGTCCTGCCGACCGCCCGGCGCCTGCACGACCTCGGTCTCGTCGAGCGCCGGCTGCCCACGCTCGCGCCGGTGGAGGCGACCCCGCGTCCATTGACCGCCTTCGAGCTCATCGAGGCGCTCGACGCCGACGTGAGCCGTCCCGAGCTCGACGTCGAGGAGGCGGAGGAGCGCACGCGCAGCGCCTGACGGTGGGCGTGGTCGCCCCCAAACCCTCAGAAACCGGGTCTACATGAGCGAATATGCCTGGCGTCAGGGAGTTCTGGGTCGAGCGCAGCACCGGGCGGACCGCTGAGGCCGCGCACCCCGATGTCGACGGTCTGCCGGCCAGGGACGACGGTTGGCTCTGGCTGGGCGTCCCCGACCCGGACGAGCAGACCGCCGAGCAGCTGACGTCGAGCTTCGGCTTCCACGCCCGCGAGGTCCACGGCCGTGATGGAACGGGCGCACGTGGCGCGCATGCGCGGCTACGCGGACCACGTCGTGCTCGTCCTGCACCGCCCGCTGCCCGGAGGCGGCGGTCACGTCCACGACCTCGAGCTGGACCTCCTCGTGGGGCCCATCTACCTCGTCACCGTGCGCGGGCCCCGCAACCCCGTCGTCCCCCCCGAGGCGATGCCCACGGAGACCGAGGAGGTGGCCCGGAGGCTGGCGGCCGGGCGGGTCACGCCGCAGTCGCCGGTCGCCCTGACGGACTGGATCGTGGCCACCCTCCCCTCCGCCGAGGAGGCGTCGGTCAACCAGATCGCACAGAAGGTCGGCGGTCTGGAGAAGAGCGGCATGGCCCACATGAACGACAACAACCCGCACCCACCCGGTCTGGAACATCGTCCTCGTGGTCATCATGGTCATCCCGGCCGCGATGTGGGGCGTGCTGCTGCGCTGGGCGAAGCGCCAGGGCTGGTGGTGAGCCGGACCCACCCCCCCACCGTCCGGCAGGGCGCGCCGGACGAGGGTCAGCGCAGCGCGCCGGACCCGACGGCCGCGGGGTTGTGCCGCACGTGGTCCGGCTCCGAGCCCGACCGTGCCTTGAGGTCGCGGCGCAGCTCGGTGGGCAGCGCGAACAGCAGTGACTCCTCGGCCGCGACGACCGTCTCGGCGGGCGGGAAGCCGTGGTCGGTGAGGTAGGCGAGGACGTCGCGGACGAGGACCTCCGGGACGCTCGCTCCGGACGTGACCCCGACGGTGGACACGCCGTCGAGCCAGGCGTCGTCGATCTCTTCGGCGTAGTCGACCAGGTGGCTCGCGCGGGCCCCATGGTCCAACGCGACCTCGACGAGGCGCACCGAGTTGGAGGAGTTGCGTGACCCGACGACGAGCACGAGATCACAGGCGGGGGCCATCTGTTTCACCGCGACCTGGCGGTTCTGGGTGGCGTAGCAGATGTCGTCGCTGGGCGGGTCCTGGAGCCTGGGGAACCGCTCGCGCAGCCGGCGCACCGTCTCCATCGTCTCGTCGACCGAGAGCGTGGTCTGCGACAGCCAGACCACCTTCTCCGGGTCACGGACCTCGACGTTGGGCACATCGTCCGGGCCGTCGACGAGGGTGATGTGCTCGGGTGCCTCGCCCGCCGTGCCGACGACCTCCTCGTGCCCCTCGTGCCCGATGAGGAGGATGTCGAAGTCGGCGTCCGCGAAGCGCACCGCCTCGCGGTGCACCTTGGTCACGAGGGGGCACGTCGCGTCGATGGTCTTGAGGCTGCGGGCCCTCGCCTCGTCGTGGACGACCGGGGCGACCCCGTGCGCGCTGAAGATCACCGTGGCGCCCTCCGGGACCTCGTCGGTCTCGTCCACGAAGATGGCGCCGCGCTTCTTCAGGGTGGTGACGACGTGCCGGTTGTGGACGATCTCCTTGCGCACGTAGACCGGGGCGCCGTACAGCTCCAGCGCCTTCTCGACCGTGACGACCGCGCGGTCCACCCCCGCGCAGTAGCCGCGCGGCGCCGCGAGGAGGACCTTCTTCACGGGGGGCACGAACATGCCGTCATCGTACGTGGGTCACCGGTTGGCCCCCCGACCCACGGCTACTGGGGCCGCAGTACTTGCATACACGAACAACTCGCGGATCCGCATTCAATGCGGTAACCTTGGACGCGTGACCACTTCCGACGACCCGCCCTACGCCGCGATCCGCGCCAGCCTCGAAGCCGCCGCTGAGAGCCCCGACCCGGGTCAGGCCCTGCCGCACCTCCGGTCCGCCGCGGACCGGCTCACCGGGCTCATCGACGTAACCATGGCCAACGCCGTCGTCGCCGGCCGGGCTTCGATCCGGTCCGTCGGGGCCGGTGTCGGCCTCTCGGAGAACGCCGTCGGTCCACGCCTGGGCCGCACTCCCC
>JALZBI010000309.1 GCA_030947565.1 Actinomycetota bacterium | reverse complement strand
CTGTCGGTGCTCCACGCCAGCCGGCCGCTCCCCGTGCGTGGCGTCCGGATCCACCAGGTGCGCCGGTGGGACCGACGCGACGTCGTTCCAGTCGGCATACCGCGCGTGCGTCCGGCGGTCGCGGCGATCCGGGCGGCGCACTGGGCGGTGTCTGACCGGCAGGCGGCCCTGTATCTCTGCGTCCCCGTGCAGCAGCGGATCGTCTCCCCGGCCGCCCTACAGGCTGCGGCGGCCCGGATCGTCGGGCGTCGGCGCCGCGCCTTCGTCCGGCAGGTCGTTGCCGATCTCGCGGACGGCGCGCACTCGCTCGGTGAGCTCGACTTCGCCCGCCTATGCCGCGACCGCGGTCTGCCCGAGCCCAGCCGTCAGGTCGTACGACGGGGCCCGCGTGGCACGATCTACCTCGACGTCCGCTGGGAGCATCTGCGGCTCGTCGTCGAGATCGACGGCGCCCAGCACCCGCAGGGACTCAGCGTGGCCGACGACAACCTGCGCGCCAACGCGGTCGCCCTGCGCGGTGACACGGTCCTGCGCATCGACCTGGTGGGGCTGCGGATCTATGCGGCCGCCTTCATGGACCAGGTGTGTGAGGCGCATCGGCTGCTCGCCCCTCGCGTGGCGTGAACCCCCGGCAATGGAGAGCACAGCGTGCGCTTAATCGCTCGGATATACCTCCACCGGGATCTCGGTAGGGTCGTCGGCGTGAGCGAGCCGATCACGTATGCCGACGCCGGGGTCGACGTCGAGGCCGGTGACAAGGCGGTCGAGCTGATGAAGGACGCCGTCCGCCGCGCCCAGCGTCCTGAGGTGCTCGGCGGGCTTGGGGGCTTCGCGGGCCTCTTCGACGCCAGCGTCCTCACCCGGATGGCCCGCCCCGTGCTCGCTACCTCGACGGACGGCGTCGGCACCAAGGTGGCCATCGCCCAGGCCCTCGACAAGCACGACACGATCGGGTTCGACCTCGTCGGCATGGTCGTCGACGACATCGTGGTCTGCGGGGCCGAGCCGCTGTTCATGACCGACTACATCGCCACCGGCAAGGTCGTCCCCGAGCGCATCGCCGAGATCGTCGGCGGCATCGCGCGGGCCTGCGAGCAGGCGGGCGTCGCGCTGGTCGGTGGTGAGACGGCGGAGCACCCCGGCCTGCTCGAGCCCCACGAGTACGACGTCGCCGGCGCGGCCACGGGCGTCGTCGAGTATTCCGAGCTGCTCGGCCCCCATCGCGTGGTGCCAGGAGACGTCGTGGTGGCCCTCGCCTCTAGCGGCCTGCACGCGAACGGCTACTCACTGGTGCGCCGAGTCGTGGCGGCCGCCGGCTGGAGCCTCGACCGGCACGTCGACGAACTCGGCCGCACCCTCGGCGAGGAGCTGCTCGAACCCACCCGGGTGTATGCCGCCGACCTCCTCGCCCTCATCCGCACGCCCGGTCTCGGCCTCCACGCGCTCAGCCATGTGACCGGCGGGGGGCTGGCCGCCAACCTGGCCCGGGTGCTCCCGGTCGGCACGCTGGCCACGGTCGACCGGTCCACCTGGGCCCCGCCGTCCGTCTTCCGGCTCGTCCAGGCGCTGGGCCGCGTGCCCCGCTCCGACCTGGAGCGCACCCTCAACATCGGCGTCGGCTTCGTCGTCATCCTGCCCGCCGCACAGGCGGGCGAGGCCGTCCGGCTCAGCCAGGCCCGCGGCATACCCGCCTGGGTGCTCGGCGAGGTCGGCGCCGACCCGCGGGACGCGGACCCGACCGTCGAGATGGTCCGCGGTGCCAAAGGCGTCGATGGCGGCAGCGTCCAGGTGGTCGGGGACCACCCCGCAGCCTGAGCCGCCTCTGCAGTCCCGCAGCGCACCCCATCAGCGCGGGGCACTGGGGCTCGCGCCGAACGCCCCGTCAGGGACACATGAGGAACCGCTCTGCGGGCGGGCCAGCGTTACCGCTGACTGGAAGCCCACTTCCCGTACTCGCCGTAGTCCCCGTCGTCCGAGCTGTGCCCGGACGCGGGGGCCCGATCGTTGTCGTCCTCGACGACGGCGCCGCGTTCCGGCTCAATCCGCGTCGTGGATCCGTGGAGTTCTCGCTCAAGCGCGCTGAGATCGGTGTCGGGAGAGAAGTACTTCAGCTCCCGAGCGACCTTGGTCTGCTTGGCCTTCGCCCGGCCGCGCCCCATGGCGTGACCCCCTCATGCGTCTGCCAGGGCGGCATCACTCATGTCGCGGACGAACGTCCTCGACCTTTGCGCAGCGGCCCCGGGAATCGTGTGCCTTCGTGGTTCTAACGCTACCTCAGCCGCTGACGTTCCACCTACCGCCATGCCCTAGCTCGCCCCTAGTTCACACCAGCGCGTCCCGGCAGCCACACACCGCCCGGCGACGCGTCGGTCATCCGCTGCTCGGCCAGGTGCCTCGCCGCCTCCGCGGGCGTCTGCGACCGGTCCTTCGCGGCCTGTAGGACGGCTCGGGTCGTATCGTAGATCCGCGTCGTGCGGTCGTGCGCGCGGTCGAAGTCGAACCCGTGCAGCTCGTCGGCCACCTGGATCACGCCACCGCTGTTGACGACGAAGTCGGGCGCGTACAGGATCCCTCGCTGAGCCAGCAGGTCCGCCGAGCCGCCCGGCCCGTCGGTGACCAGCTGGTTGTTGGCCGCCCCACAGACCACGGCGGCTTGGAGACGCTCGATCGTCGCGTCGTCTAGCGCCCCACCAAGGGCGCAGGGTGCGTAGACATCGAGGTCGAGCCCGGTCAGCGTCTGGGTGTCGGAGGCGACCTCTGTGGCCGGGTGCACCGCGACCACCCGGGCGCACGCCTCGGCAGCGACGTCGGTCACCACCAGGGTCGCGCCGTCCTCGGCGAGCAGGTCGGCCAACCGGTGCCCGACCTTGCCGACCCCGGCGATGCCGACCCTGCGACCCCGCAGCGACGGCTCTCCCCACACCTGCTCGGCCGCTGCTCGCATGCCCTGGTAGACACCCCACGCGGTGAGCACACTCGAGTCGCCGGCGCCGCCGTTGGCTTCGGACCGCCCCGTCGCGAACCGGGTCGTCTCGGCGATGACGTCCATGTCGGCCACGTAGGTGCCGATGTCGGAGGCGGTGACGTAGCGGCCCCCGAGACTCTCGACGAACCGACCGTAGGCCCGGAGCAGGTCCGGCGTCTTGTCCGCCGCTGGGTCGCCGATGACGACCGCCTTGCCGCCGCCGTGGTCAAGGCCGGCCATCGCGTTCTTGTACGCCATGGCCCGGGAGAGGTTGAGGACGTCGGCGAGGGCGTCCTGCTCCGACGCATACGGGTAGAACCGAGTGCCTCCGAGCCCCGGGCCGAGCGCCGTCGAGTAGAGCGCGATGATCGCTCGCAGCCCGGTGTCCGGGTCGTGACAGAACGCCACCTGCTCGTGCGTGAACAGGGTGGTGGGGGGTGCCGTCATGGCGGGGGTCGCTTTCCTGCTTTGAGGACTCGCAAGGGGGGTGGTGCGAGGCACATCTACGTCCCGTTCACCTGTGATTTGTCAAATTTTGACCGAAAACCAGGAAAACCTTCCCTTTCGCCAGACCATCGAGGTACGTTCCTTCTTGGGGAGCCGGACTAGACCACGCCTTGCATGTTCCACTCGGTGGTACCTCAAGGCTGACGAAAGCGGGATTGCAATGGGGATACACACAGTGGAGCACGAACGGCTGCTGACACCGGCCGAGGTCGCCGCGATGTTTCGCGTCGACCCCAAGACGGTGACGCGATGGGCGCAGGCGGGCAAGTTGACGGCCATTCGCACGTTGGGTGGCCACCGTCGATACCGCGAGAGCGAAGTCAGTCGGTTGCTCGGGCCACGCTGACTGTTCGCGGGGGCGTCTGGCCCGGTGGGGCCGTAGGCTGGCGCAGTGGCTGACGGAAGGGCACGTCCGGTCGCCGGGGAG
>JALZBI010000308.1 GCA_030947565.1 Actinomycetota bacterium | reverse complement strand
GGGTCGTGGACACTCACCGGTGCTGCCCGCTCAGGTCGACACCGAAGGTCTCCTCGTCGGCGGTCATCAGCAGGTCCATGAAGGCGAGCGCATCCCTCCGGCGGGTGAACGGGTCGCGGTAGAGCGATCGCTTGGTGGGCTTGTTGCGGATGCGGAGACACTCTTCGAGCAGCCGCCGCCACTCCGGTTCGCAGACGCTGAGAGCCCATTCGCCCGCGCCGCACTTCGAGGTGACTCGCCCGGTGGTGAGCATGTAGTGCACCCGGGTGACGCCGAGCACCCCGGACGCGGGCGACCAGGTGCCCAGGCTGCCCAGGCCAGCCCCGGACCATAGGTTGGCGTTGCGATACCACCACGGCGTCCACTGCCGCTCGATGGCGTCGAGGCACCAGGTGCGCACCATCTCGTCGTCGCGGGCGATGTCCGCGAGGTCCAGGCCTGGGCCGTAGACGTGGAGCCCATGGTCCGCCAGCTCGTGCCACGTGAGGATCGACGGCGTCCAGTTGATGCCGTGCTGCAGGACGCCGCCCAGCGCCCGCAGCCCGAGGGTCGTGCCCCGGTCGGGAGGCGTCGAGAGGTCGTCCCAGGTGAGGTAGTAGCCGTCGAGCCGAGGGCGCTGGTGGCGGGTCGCGGCGCGCTCGTGGATGTCGGCGATGAGCATCCGCTGCTGGTCGTCGGGTGGGTCCTTGAGGATGGTCACGAAGTCGATGTCGCTCCACGCCGGGTGGAAGTCGCCTAGGGCGACCGACCCGGTCAGGTAGACACCCGCGACGAGGCCGGGCGCGGTGGACTCGAGGTCGTCGAGATAGTCCTCGACGACGCGGGCCACCGTGTTGGAGACGTTGACGGGCAGCGCGTCGACACTGGCCTGTGAGGTCACGGTGACGAGAGTAGGTGGCTGACCCCCGTTTTTCGGCGAGACACGACCGGGTGCGTGTGACGATCGTGACGTAGCCGCCCCGCCGTCGGCCGGCCGGTCAGTCGATGACGGTCGTGATGTCGGTGCCGAGCATGATCGTGCGGCTGACGGTGCAGAGCCGGTCGTGCGACTTCTTGACGATGTCGGGCAGGATCGCCCGCGCCGCATCGCCGCCCGCGCCCTCGGGATAGGTGATCCGGAAGGTCACGGTGATGTCGTCGAGGTGGTTGCCCCGGTCGTCCGCGACCTTCTCGGCGTCGACCGCGACGACGAACGACTCGGGCACGGCGCGGCGCACGGTGAGGTGGTCGACGTCCGTGGCCGTGCAGCCGGCGAGCCCCGCCAGCAGCAGCTCGACCGGCGTGAAGTCGGCCGCGCCGCCGATGGTCAAGGTCGCCCCGGTGGCGCTGGTCACCGTGTAGTGCCCGGTGTCGTCGCGGCTGAGGCTGATGTGCCGGTGCGCCGGCTTCTCGGGCGGCATCTCGGCGGGGCGGTCGCTGCTCATGACGACAGCCTACGAAGCGGTCGCCGTAACGTGGCGCGCGTGAGCCACTGGGAGACCTGGCACGACGCGTACGCCGACCCCGAGTCGTCGCTGTCGCGGCGGCTCCGGCTGGTGCAGGGGTTCGTCACCGCCTACCTCGACGAGACGGCACCGCGGCCCGTGCGGGTGGTCAGCCTGTGCGCCGGCGAGGGCCGCGACCTGCTGGAGGTGCTCGCCGGACGGACGGACGCCCACCGCGTGACCGCGACCCTGCTCGAGCTCGACCCGGCACTGGCTGACCGGGCTCGCGCAGCCGCCGCCGCATGGCCCGGGGTGACCGTGCGCACCGGTGATGCGGGCGACCCGGGGGAGTATGCCGGTCTGCCACCGGCCGACCTCGTCCTTCTGTGCGGCGTGCTCGGCAACATCGCAGACGCGGACGTCGAACACATGCTGGCGGCTCTACCAGCGCTGTGCGCGGACGGGGCTCGAGTGGTGTGGACGCGGACCCGTCGCGCCCCCGACCTGACGCCGTCGGTCCGAAAGTGGCTGCAGGAACAGGGCTTCCGGGAGGTGGCCTTCACTCCGGTGACCGACAGCCTGGCCGCCATGGGCGTGGCCGACCTCGAGTCCAGGCCGGCCGGAGTGTCGCTCGGCACCGAACGCCTGTTCACGTTTCTCACCGCGGCCGGCGGCGGGACCAACGCCGAGACGCTGGCCGTCTACGAGCAGCGCGCCGACCTCTACCGTCAGGCGGTCGAGGGGGCCGGTGAGGTCTCGGGCTGGCAGAAAGAGTTCCTCGACCACGTCGTGGGCCGGCTGCCGGCCGGGGCGAGAGTGCTGGAGCTGGGCAGCGGCACGGGCCATGATGCGGTATACCTGCGCGCCCGCGGGTTGGTGCTTCAACCGTCGGACGCGGTGTCGGCCTTCGTCGCTCAGATGCGCGAGAAGGGGCTGGACCCGGTGCGGCTCAACGCCCTCACCGACGACCTCGGCGGCCCGTGGTCTGCGGTGGTCGCGAGCGCCATGCTGCTGCACCTCACGCCCGGCGAGCTGGGTCAGGTGCTCGACCGGCTGCATACCTCGGTCGAGCCCGGTGGCGTGCTCGCCGCGACGGTCAAGGAGGGCGACGGGTTCGGCTGGAGCAGCCACAAGCTGGGGCTGCCGCGCTACTTCACCTACTGGCGGCCCGAACCGCTACGCGCCCTGCTGCACCACCACGGGTGGCGAGTGGAGTGGGTGGAGCGTCGGCGGGGAGCCAACGACGAGTGGCTCCTCGTCTTCGCCCACCGTGATGACCCCGGCGCGGACAGGCTTAAGAGCTAGGCTGAGTCGGTGAGCTCGGACCCGTCGTACCCGCAGGACCGGCCCCCCGCCCCCCCACCCAGCCAAGCGGCCGCGCAGCCCCCGCCCTACGCCGGGCCTTCGCAGCCGGCGTCCTCCTCGCAGTACGGGGGCTACCAACCGTATGCGCCGGGTTCGGACGGGCGGATCGAGTTCCAACCTGCGGGGGCGACAGTCGAGCACCCTAAGGCCACGTTGGCGTTCGTCCTCGGGTTGCTGTCGATGCTCGGGCTGCTCATCCTCGGGCCGTTCGGCTGGTACGTCGGGCGGCGGGCGCTGCGCGAGATCGACCAGGACCCAAGGCAGTTCAGCAACCGGGGCCTGGCGATGGCCGGCATGGTGATGGGCATCATCGGCACGGCCTTCATGCTCCTGCTCGTGGTGCTCGGCGTGGTCGGCATCATCCTGCTCGTGGCCAGCGGGCCGTCGGTCCGCTGAGCCGTCCGTCCGCTGGGCCGCTCAGCCGCTGAGCCGCTCAGCCGCCGGCTACTCCTGGGTGTAGCTCTCGAGGAAGCTGCCGATCCGGTCGACCGCCTCCTCGAGCACCTCGACCGATGGCAGGGTCACGAGCCGGAAGTGGTCGGGCTCGAACCAGTTGAAGCCGGTGCCGTGGGTGACGAGGAGCTTCTTGGCCCGCAGCAGGTCGATGACGAACCGCTGGTCGTCGACGATGTGGTGCACCTCGGGGTCGAGCCGCGGAAAGCAGTACAGCGCCCCCTGGGGCTCGACACACGTGACGCCGGGAATCTTGTTGAGCAGCCGGGCGGCGAGCTTGCTCTGCTCATAGAACCGCCCGCCCGGAGCGGTCAGCTCGTTGATCGACTGGTACCCGCCGAGAGCGGTCTGGATCGCGTGCTGGCCGGGCACGTTGGCGCACATCCGCATGTTGGCAAGGAGCGTCAGCCCCTCGAGGAAGTCGGATGCCAGGTGCTTGGGGCCGGAGATCATCACCCACCCGGACCGGTAGCCGCAGACCCGGTAGGCCTTGGACAGCCCGCTGAAGGTGAGGCACAGGACGTCGTCACCACAGTAGGCCGCGGCGTGCAGATGTGGACGGCCGTCGAAGATGATCTTCTCGTAGATCTCGTCGGACATGATGACCAGCTGGTGCCGACGGGCGATGTCGACGAGGCCCTTCATCGTTGCTTCGCTGT
>JALZBI010000307.1 GCA_030947565.1 Actinomycetota bacterium | reverse complement strand
GACGACGGCGACCGCGGCGCGGTGTCCGGAGGCGACGACCCGGAGCATTGGCGGCTGGTCGCGGGAGAGCCCGCCGACGAGGCCACGCTCGCCGACCTCGCGTTCGCCTGGCGGGCGATCCGGGCGGTCAGGTCCAATGCGATCCTGCTGGCCAAGGGCGGCGCCTCCGTCGGCGTCGGGATGGGACAGGTGAACCGCGTCGACTCGTGCCGGCTGGCGGTGTCGCGCGCCGGGGCCGAGCGAGCCGCCGGGTCGGTCGCCGCGTCCGACGCGTTCTTCCCGTTCCCCGACGGCCTCGAGATCCTCCTCGAAGCCGGGGTCCGCGCCGTCGTCGCGCCGGGCGGCTCGATCCGCGACGACCTCATCGTGGCCGCGGCCGAGCAGACCGGGGTGACGATGTACTTCACGGGCACCCGCCATTTCGCCCACTGACGCCCGGCTGGGGTCCGCCCCTCCCGCCGTCGGGCGGAGGGTCTCGGCGCGCACCGGCTGGTCGGTCGCCACCCTCGTGGCGGGCGCCCTCCTCGCCGTCCAGGCCCGGATGAACGGTGAGCTGGCCACCGCGTTCGGGCACGGGCTCGACGCCGCCATCTGGAGCTTCGGGTCCGGCCTCGTGGTGCTGTGCGTGCTTCTCGCCCTCTCCCCGTCGATGCGGCGGGGGTTCCGGTCGTTCCGCGACGCCCTGCGCGACCGCCGGCTGCGCTGGTGGCAGTGTGTCGGCGGGGTGATCGGGGGGCTCTACGTCTACACCCAGGCGTACGCCGTGCCGGTGGCCGGTGTCGCGCTGTTCACCATCGCGGTGGTCGGGGCCCAGACCCTCAGCGCCGTGGGTGTCGACCGTTTCGGCATCGGCCCAGCCGGCAAGGTCCGTGTCTCGTGGGCGCGGCTTCTCGCGGCTCTGTTGGCCGTCGTCGGCGTCGTCATCTCCGTGGGTGACCGCGTATCGGGCGCCTCCGGGACATCGACCGCCGTCGTGCTTCCCGTGGTGCTCGCGGCGGTAGCCGGCGCCGCCATGACCGTGCAGCAGGCCCTCAACGGCCGGGTGACCGTGGCGGCCGGACAACCGCTGACGACCACGTGGCTCAACTTCGCCACCGGGAGCGCGGTCCTGTGGCTCATCGCCATCCCGGCCGCGCGGGGGAGCACCTTCGGCGCGCCGGCCAGTGTCACGGTGCCCTGGTGGGCGTGGTTCGGGGGGGTGCTCGGCGTCGGGATCATCTCGGTGGCCGCCGTCTCCGTGCGTCACCTTGGCGTGCTGCTGGTCAGCCTGCTCATGCTGGCCGGGCAGCTGCTGGCGGCGCTTGTTCTCGACGCGGTCGACGCCGCGACGCGCAGCCACATCACCCCGCTCGCGATCGTCGGGCTGCTCGTCACCCTGGGGGCCGCCGTCCTCGCCGGAGTGGCCGCGGGAAGGCGCTCCACGCATACCGAGGCCGACCAGGACTCAGCCCACGGCGTGGCAGGATAAGCGCCCGTGACCGCACGCATCCTCGACGGCCAGGCGACCCTGGCGTCGATCAAGGTGGAGCTCGGCCGGCGAGTCGCGGTGCTGGCGGAGCGGGGCGTCGTACCGGGTCTCGGCACGGTCCTCGTCGGTGACGACCCGGGCAGCCGGTGGTACGTCAGCGCCAAGCACCGCGACAGCGCCGAGCTCGGCATCAACAGCATCCGCCGCGACCTGCCGGCGACGGCGAGCCAGGCCGAGGTCGAGGCGGTCATCGACGAGCTGAACGCCGACCCCGACTGCACGGGGTTCCTCGTGCAGCAGCCGACCGGCCTCGACGAGATGGCGCTGCTGTCGCGGGTGGACCCGGACAAGGACATCGACGGGCTTCACCCGATGAACCTCGGCTGGCTGGTGCTGGGCAAGCCCGCGCCGCTGCCGTGCACGCCGACGGGGTGTATCGAGCTGTTGCGCCGGCACGACATCCCCATCGCCGGAGCGCACGTCGTCGTCATCGGGCGCGGCCTCACTGTGGGCCGTCCCCTCGGGCTGATCCTCACCCGCAGGTCCGAGAACGCCACGGTCACGTTGTGTCACACCGGAACCCGTGATCTCGGTGCGGTCGTGCGCGAGGCCGACATCGTCGTCGCCGCGGCGGGCGTCCCCGGCATCGTCACCGCCGACATGGTCAAGCCGGGCGCCGCCGTCCTCGACGTCGGCGTCTCGAAGGTCGACGGCAGGACCGCCGGCGACGTCGCCGCCGACGTGGCCGAGGTCGCCGGCTGGGTCAGCCCCAACCCCGGGGGCGTCGGCCCGATGACCCGCGCCATGCTGCTCACCAACGTCGTCACCGCGGCCGAACGGCAGGCTGGCCTGCGGTGAGGCTGACCCCCCTGCGGCGCCTCGGGCTGTGGTGGGTGCTCGCCGGGTTCGCGCTCGTAGGCCTCGCGCTCATCGTCGGAGCCGGGCGGCTGCGGGTGGGTGGGTTCGTCATCGGCACGGGACTGCTGGTGGCCGCGCTGCTGCGTGCGGTGGTGCGCGAGCCCCGGGCCGGCGGCATCGAGGTGCGCGCCCGTGGGTGGGACGTCATCACGCTCCTGCTGGCGGCCGCGCTGGTGTTCGGGGCCTTCTTCCTGGTCAAGACGTGCGGTCCGGCCGACGCGCAGGTCGGCGGCGGCCGGGCCGCCAGCTGCCCCGGCCCCTGACCGGGTCCTCACTCCCTCTCCCACCGGACTCACGACATTGTCGGTTTTCGAGCCCGTCTGCTCCCGAAACCGACGATCGCGTGAGTCCGGTCGGGGGAAGTGGCGGGCGGCAGCCACGCCGGTACGCCGGCGAGCCGGACCGTACGGCGGGCACGAACCCGGTTGGCAGCGACATTGGCCAGACATACCGAACTCGCGCCCCGGCCCGCCGGTCCGGTATGCCGGTGAGCCGGCCCCGCCACTGACCCGACCCGGGGCATACCTGGGCTGAACGTATGCCTGGTCTCAACCCAGCGACTCGGCTCGCCCTCTTGGGTTCGGCGGACCGAGCGGCTGGCAGGAACCCGGTTTGCGACGGCTCTGGCCAGACATACCGGACTCGAGCCAGCCGGCCGGTCCGGTATGCCGGGTGGCGGCGGGCGCCGGGTGGGGTCAGGAGATGAGGCCGAGGGCCTTGACCGCGTCGCGCTCCTCGACCAGCTCGGCGACCGTCTTGTCGATCCGCTGCTGCGAGAACGCGTTGATGTCCAGGCCCTGGACGATCGACCAGCGGCTGTCCTGCACGGTCACGGGGAACGAGGAGATGATTCCCTCGGGCACGCCGTAGGAGCCGTCGGAGCACACCGCCATCGACACCCAGTCGCCCTCCGGCGTCCCGTCGATCCACGTGCGGGCGTGGTCGATGGTCGCCGAGGCGGCGGAGGCGGCCGACGACGAGCCTCGGGCCTCGATGATCGCGGCGCCGCGCTTGGCCACGGTCGGGATGAAGGTGTCGGCGAGCCACTGCTCGTCGTCGACGGCCTCGGCGGCGTTCCGGCCCGAGACCTCGGCGTGGAAGATGTCGGGGTACTGCGTGGCCGAGTGGTTGCCCCAGATCGTCAGCCTCCGGACCTCGGTCACCGGCACGTCGAGCTTGGCGGCCAGCTGCGAGATGGCGCGGTTGTGGTCGAGCCGGGTGAGGGCCGAGAACTGCTCGCGCGGGATGTCGGGTGCGTTGCTCATGGCGATCAGGGCGTTGGTGTTGGCCGGGTTGCCGGTGATGAGGACGTGCACGTCGTCGGCCGCGACCTCGTTGAGCGCGTTCCCCTGCGGCTTGAAGATCCCGCCGTTGGCCTCGAGCAGGTCGCCGCGCTCCATGCCGGGACCGCGGGGGCGAGCACCGACGAGCAGCGCGTGGCTGACCCCGTCGAAGACCTTCCGCGGGTCGTCGCCGATCTCGACCTTGGCCAGCGTCGGGAAGGCGCAGTCGTCCAG
>JALZBI010000306.1 GCA_030947565.1 Actinomycetota bacterium | reverse complement strand
CGCTGGTCCACCTGCAGGGCACTGAGCGGGTCGTTCGCGTCGATGCGGGCGGCGTAGGCGGCAAGCATGCGCTCACCCTACTGACGGGCAGCTCAACCCGCTGGCCGGGCGATCTTGCGCCAGTCTCAGGCTTTTCGGGTGGGCTGTGCCCCGTGCACGACCCGGCCGACCCGGCGCGACAGCTGGTAGCGGCCCCAGAGCCCGGCCCGCAGCACGCCGCGCACGGGCGCCCAGGCCGGACCGGCATACCGGCGCGAGAGGTAGCGGTAGGCGCTCGCATGGTGGGCCTTGCTCATCGCGTCGAGGTTGCGCGAGGTCGCGTGACCACCGTGGTGGGTCACCGTCGACGATGGCGCGTAGACCACCTCCCATCCGGTCATCGCCAGCCGCTCGCATAGGTCGGTGTCCTCGAAGTACATGAAGTAGCCCTCGTCGAAGCCGCCGACCGCGTCGAACGCCTCGCGCCGCAGCAGCAGGCAGGCGCCCGACAGCCACCCGACGACCCCCTCGGTGGGCACCCCCCGCTCCCGGCGATAGCTCGCGGTCCACGGGTTCGACGGCCACACCCAGCCCAAGGCCGCGTGCCCGATGCCGCGCCCGAGGGACGGCAACTCGCGGGCCGAGGGGTAGAGCATCCCCTCGCCGGTGTGGATGCGCGGGCCGAGCGCCCCCGCCCGGGGACGGCGAGCGGCCACCGCGAACAGCGCGTCGATCGACCCCGGCTCGAAGGCGATGTCGGGGTTGACGACGAGCACCCACTCCTCGGTGGCCGCCGCCACACCCAGGTTGGCGGCCGTCCCGTAGCCCACGTTCGACCCGGTCGAGAGCACCTCGACGCGCGGGTGGCCCCGTGCCCGCTCGAGGCTGCCGTCGGTCGACCCGTTGTCGACCATCGTCACCGTGACCGGGCCCGACGACGCGGCCGGCAGCGAGGCGAGGAACTCGTCGAGGAAGTCGCCCGAGAAATAGGTCACGACCACGACGCGCACGGGCGGCGTCGGGCTCGGCCCCGCCCCGGCCACATCGGCCGCCCCGCCCTCGCCGGGCTCAGCCGCGCTCACCGGACCCCCTCGGCGACCACACGCTCGTAGACGGCCACGTGGGCCCGGGCGGCAGCGTCCCATGTGTAGCCCGCCGCCCGCTCGAGGCCGGCCGCCGCCAGGCGCGCCCGCTCGTCGGGGTGGTCGAGCAGCCGCGCCAGGGCGTCAGCGATGTCGGCAACGGCGGGCGACTCGGCGTAGGCGACCGCGTCGCCACCCACCTCGGCCAGCGACAGACGTCGCGTCGTCAGCACCGCCGCTCCGCAGGCCATCGCCTCCAGCACGGGCAGCCCGAACCCCTCGCCGAGCGCCGGGTAGGCCACCACCGTCGCCCCGCCGAGCAGCGCGGGCACGAGGCCGTCGGGGACGAAACCCGGCCGGATGACCCGCAGGTGGGCCGGCACCTCGGCGACCGCCGCGTCGATGGCGTCGTCCCATCCCTTGCCCCCGGCGAGCACGAGCACGGGCGGGTCGGGCCGTTCGGCGCACACCGCGGCGTAGGCCCGCACCAGCGCGGGCACGTTCTTGCGCGGCTCCAACGTGCCGAGGAAGGCGACGTATGCCGCGGGGACGTCGAGTCCCAGCCACCGGCGGACCTCGCCCGTGTCGTCCGCCGTGGGCGGATGGAAGCGCCCGTGGTCCACGCCGTGCGGGATGACGGTGATGTGGTCAGGGTCGCCGCCGGTGTGCCGTGCCACCTCGGCGCGGGTCGCCTCGCTCGGAGCGATGAGGGCGTCGGCCCGGCGGCTGCTGAGCGCCGTCCACTGCCGGAAGAAGCGGGCCTTGACCCCCAGGTGTAGGTCGGGGTCGCTGAAGAAGGTCGCGTCGTGCAGCGTGACGACGAGCTTCGGGGTCGGCGCCAGGCTCGAGGCGAGCGGCATCGTGTAGTGCGGCGAGTGGAGCACGTCGGGCCCTACCCGCCGCACGAGCAGTGGCAGTCCCGTCTGCTCCCACGCCAGGCGCGGGGCGGGGCTGCCGGCCCAGCCGGGCGGCACGTGCACGTGGTCGGCACCGAGCTGCGCGGCATACGCGTCACAGTCACGGGGCTGGGCGGCGACGTGGGCCTCGACCCCAAGGCCCGGCAGACGACTGACGATCTCGTCGACGTAGCGCCCGACGCCGCCCCGGTTCTCGGGCAGCGCGGTCGCGTCGACGAGGACGCGCAGCATCCGCATTCCTCTCGTCGACCGGCGCAGCGCTCAGGACGAGTCGCCGTGGGGGCTTCGGGGGTCGATCTTGTCACTTCGGGCCGTGGGCCGGGTGACGCCCCGCTGGGGGCACCGTCCGGAGTGACCGCGCGGCAGCACGACCCGGCCCGGGACCGGCTCTAGACTTCCGAGCGCCAGTCCACCGACCAGAGGTTTCCATGTCTTCGCCCACCATCGCTGCGATCGTCCCTTGTCACAACGAGGCGATCGCCATCGGCAAGGTTGTGGAGGACCTGCGCTCTGCGGTCCCCGAGATGGTCATCTACGTCTACGACAACAACAGCACCGACGGCACCGACGAGGTCGCCCGCAACGCCGGCGCGATCGTGCGCTACGAGCACGCCAAGGGCAAGGGCAACGTCATCCGCCGGGCCTTCGCCGACGTCGAGGCCGACATCTACGTGACCATCGACGGCGACGACACCTACGACGCCGCGGCCCTGCCCGAGATGATCAAGACACTGCTCGACGGGCCCTACGACCACGTGCTCGGGGTACGCCAGGAGGTCACCGAGAGCGCCTACCGGCCCGGGCACTCGGCCGGCAACAAGATGTTCAACATCGTTGTCAAGAACATCTTCGGCGTCGCGGTGAGCGACATGCTGAGCGGCTACCGGGTGTTCAGCCGTCGCTTCGTCAAGTCCTTCCCCGCGGTGTCGCGCGAGTTCGAGACCGAGACCGAGCTCACCGTCCACGCGGCCAACCTGCGGGTGCCGCAGACGGAGGTGCAAGTCGGCTTCCAGGACCGCCCCGAGGGGGCCGAGAGCAAGCTGCGCACCTACCGGGACGGCTGGAAGATCCTCAAGCTGATCCTCCACCTGACCCGGGTCGAGCGTCCGGTGCTGTTCCACTCGGTGGTCGCGGGCGTGCTCGGGCTGGTGGGACTACTCCTCGGCCTGCCCATCGTCCTCGAGTTCCTGCGGACCGGGCTGGTGCCCCGGCTCCCCACGGCCGTGCTGGCCTCGGTGATCGAGCTCATCGCCATCCTCGTCTACTTCCTCGGGCTGCAGCTGAGCTCGATCAAGCGGCTCAAGGACGAGAACATGCGCCTGGTCTACCTCTCGATGAACCCTGCCGGGGCCGAGCGGCGTCCGTGACCCCGCGCCCGTGACCCAGCGCGCATGACCACGAGCGGCGTCACGCTCGCGCTCGTGGTGCAGCACGGCCAGGTGCCCGCGGCCCGGGCCACGGTGCGCTCCGCCCTGATGACCCAAGGCCCGCACACGCAGGTCGTCGTGACGGCGCTCTGCTCCTGCTACCGACCGGTGGGCAGGGAGACAGTGCTGACCGCTGTCGACGTGGGTCTGCCGGCGGCCGACGTGTCGTCGCTGGGAGCCATGCTCGAGCCGGGTGAGCTGGCCACGTGGGTGCTCGCTCGCACGGTGCGGCGTCTGCTGGAGGCGGGTCGACCCGTGGTGGGACTGCGCCCCGGCATGCGGGTGCTCGGCGACCTCGACGGCGTCACCGCCGCCCTGGGGACCGGTCAGAGGTGGGGGGCGCAGCTGCGGTCGGCCTGGCTCGCGAGCCGGGCCGCCGGGCTTGTCGGCCTCGCCGACCGGCTCGGGCAGCCGGACCACGTGCACGACCCCGACCTCGTCGTGCTGGGCGGTGGCTCGCTCGACGTGGCCGACGTGGTCGACGTGGCCGACGTGGCCGACGT
>JALZBI010000305.1 GCA_030947565.1 Actinomycetota bacterium | reverse complement strand
GGCGACGTCTACGTCACGGCGGGCGGCAGCGCGTACTTCGACCTCGTCTCGGAGGCCTTCGCGGCGGCCGCGGACGGTCGGGAGCGGGCCCGGTTCGTCCTGCGTTCCGGCGCCTACATCGTCCACGACGACGGGTTCTACCGGCGCATGTCGCCGTTCGATGAGGCGGCGGCGGAGGACGCTCCGCACCTCCGTGTCGCGATGCACGGCCTGGCGCGGGTCGTCTCGCACCCCGAGCCCGGGCTCGCCCTGGTCGACGGCGGCAAGCGCGACTTTCCCTACGACGAGGGGTTACCGATCCCGCGACGGTCCGCACCCGACCTGGCCGGGCCGTGGCAGCCGCTGGACGCCGCCGTGGTCTCGGCGATGAACGACCAGCACAGCTATCTGCGCGTGACCGATGCCGCTGATGTCGAGGCTCTTGTCGTCGGCTCGGTCGTCGCCCTCGGCCTGTCCCACCCCTGCACGGCGTTCGACAAGTGGCGGGTGCTCCCCGTGGTCGAGTCTGCAGGGTCCGACGTCGTCGTCGACCTCGTCCGTACCCACTTCTAGCCGCGACGACTGAGGACGTCGTGATCCCGTGAGCGTCGACACCGTTCGCCGAGTCCTGCGGGGGGGGTCCGTCGTCACTCGTGACGGGCCGGTCCGCGCGGATGTCGCCATCGACGGCGACCGGATCACCCACGTCGGCACGGGCGATGCGCGGAGCGACGGCCAGGTCGTCGACGCCACGGACCGCCTCGTGCTCCCCGGGTTCGTCGATGCCCACTCACACGCCGACGGCCTGCTGGCCGACCCCGCCGTGCAACATGCGCTGTTGCGCCAAGGGGTCACGACGGTCATCGCCGGGCAGGACGGCGTGTCCTACCCGCCGGGATCCGGGGACTACGCGACCGAGTACTTCGCCGCGATCAACGGGCCGCACCGGGCATACCGCGGCGGGGGAGTGGCCGCCTTCCTGGCGACCTGCGACGGCACGTCGGCGCTCAACGTCGGTTGCCTCGTGCCGGCCGGCACCGTGCGTCACGAGGTGTGCGGCCGTGAGCAGACCCCGGCGACCCTCGACCAGCGCGACCGGATGGCAGCGCTGGTCGCGCGGGGGATGGCCGACGGTGCGCTGGGGCTGTCGACCGGACTGGACTACGTCCCGGGCATCTTCCAGTCAGCCGACGAGATCGCCGCCCTGTGTGAACCCGTCGCGCGAGCCGGAGGCGTGTACGTCAGCCACCTGCGGGGCGGGTACGAAGCGAACGCCGCCACCGGCATCGCCGAGATGGTCGAGATCGCCGAGACCGCTACCACAGCCGCGCCGCCCCTCCCGGTGCACGTGTCGCACTTCCACGCGGACGCCGACATCGTGCTCGAGCAGCTCGACCGGTTGGCGGCAGCGGGTGTGGACGCCACGTTCGACGCATACCCCTACACCCGGGGATGCTCGCTGCTGAGCATGCCGCTACTCCCGCCGGAGCTCTCGGTGCAGCCGGTCGCCGACGTGGTGCGCGCCCTGACCGACCCCGCCGCTCGTCCTCGGCTGCGCGAGGCGTGTGCCACCCGGGCCGGCCTGAGCCCGAGCCTGGGCCCCGACTGGCCCGGTCTCATCACGCTGGCCCACGTCACCGCCCCCGAGTACGCGTGGGCGCACGGTCTGACGCTGCGCGAGGCCGGGCTGCGGGCCGGCATCGACCCGATCGACCTCGCCCTCGACGTCCTGGCCGCCTGTCGACTGGAGGTGAGCGCGGTCATGGCGGTGCGCCACCCCCGGTCGGCGGCCGAGCTCGCCCGCATCTTCGCGCACCCCCGCCACATGGGAGGGTCGGACGGCATCTTCATCGGTGCGCACCCGCACCCTCGCGCGTTCGGCACGTTCGCGCGCTTCCTGCGCGTCTATGTCCGCGAGGGGGGCACCTGGTCGTGGGCGGAGGCCGTGCACCATGTGTCCACGGCGGCCGCCGAGCGGTTCGCCCTGGGGAGGCGCGGAACTGTGGCCGTGGGCGCGGTCGCCGACCTGGTCCTCGTCGACCCGAGCACGGTCGGCGACACCGCCACCTACGAGGACCCCCGGCAGGCCGCGACGGGCATCGACGACGTGCTCGTCGCCGGGGTGCCGGTGTTGACCGGCGGCGAGCTCACCCGCGCGCTGCCCGGTCGCGGGCTACGCCGCAGCCGACCCTCCCAACCCCAGAGAAGGAACTGAACCATGTCCAAGACCGCCATCCACACCACCCGGGCTCCGCAGCCCGCCGGTCCGTACAGCCAGGGCATCGAGGCCAACGGGTTCCTGTTCACCGCGGGCTTCGGCCCGCAGGACCCAGCCAACGGCAACGCCGTGGCCGACAACGTCGCCGACCAGACGCGCCAGGTCCTCCGCAACGTCCAGGTCGTGCTCGCCGAGCGTCAGCTCACCCTTGACGACTGTGTGAAGACGACCGTTCACCTGGCCGACCTGGCCGACTTCGCGGAGTTCAACGCGGCATACCAGGAGTTCTTCACCCCGCCCTATCCCGTGCGCACCACGGTGGGCTCTCAGCTGGCGAGTATCCTCGTCGAGATCGACGTCGTCGCCGCCCTCCCACAGAGCTGAACGCGCGCGACGGACCCGGCGGCGCTGCGGGTCCGATTCCAGCGCGCGCACAGCCGTGACATATGGTCAGGTGGAGGAGGCGAGCGTGGGCCGGGCGTCAGCGACCGCATTGTCGCGCCGCACGCGCAACCCACGGAGGTCGGTATTCGCCATGACGATCGCACCACCATGCTCTTTCCGGGGGTGGAGTCCTGTGGGCCCTGACCCGACTCCGCCGTCGCCGCGGGTGGACCGGTGAGGATCGCGCACGTCAGCGACTTCTACCTTCCCCGGCTGGGAGGGATCGAGACGCACATCAGTGACCTCGCCGCCCGACAGGGGGCGCAGGGCCACGACGTCCACGTCGTCACGACCACAGCCGGCTCGGACCGGCCGAGGGTCCATCGGGTGACCGGGCCGTTCGGGCCGGCGATGAACCCGCTCGCCGCGCCCGCCGGCATCCGCGCTCTGCGTGGGCTGGACGTCGACGTCGTCCACTGCCACCTCGGCGTGGCCACGCCGCTCGCGTTCTTCGCCGCCCGCGCCGCCGCGCGCGCCGGCCGACCGACGGTGGTCACCGTCCATTCCATGTGGGCCGGTGTCAGCTCCATCATGTCGGCCATGGACGCACTGGGCGGGTGGTCGACGCTGCCGATCGAGTGGACCGCCGTGAGTGCCGCGGCGGCCCAGCCGGTACGCCCGCATCTTTTGCCTGGTACGCCGATCACTCTGCTGGCCAACGGTATCGATCAGGCTGCGTGGCGTATGCCGGCCGCTCCGGAGGGTGCGGGGGAGCTCCGGCTGGTCGCCGTGATGCGGCTGGCGAGGCGCAAGCGTCCCCTGGCGCTGCTCAAGATCCTCGACGCGTCCCAACAGGTCCTCCGGGGGCTGGGTGACCAGACCCGGCTCCGTCTGACCGTCGCCGGCGAAGGCGGGATGCGGTCGGCGATGGAGAGGTCCGTCCATCGCCACCAGCTCAGCGACAGCGTCGACCTGGTGGGACGGCTGGAGCGGACGCAGGTCCGTCAGCTGTTGGGCACCGCTCACGCGTTCGTGGCCCCGGCCGACCTCGAGTCCTTCGGCATCGCGGCCCTGGAGGCGCGCTGCGCCGGGTTGCCCGTGGTCGCCAAGGCGCAGGGCGGCGTCCGAGAGTTCATCGGGCACGAACGCGAGGGGCTGCTGTGCGAGACGGACACGCAGATGGTGGCCGGGATCGTGCGGCTGGCCCGGGAGCCGTCGCTGCGGCGGACCATCGCCGAGCACAACCGGACCACGGACTGCCCCGTCGCGTGGGCTCCGCTGCTGGCGGCCACCGAGGAGATCTACGAGACCGCCACGCGCCGCCAGGTGGCC
>JALZBI010000304.1 GCA_030947565.1 Actinomycetota bacterium | reverse complement strand
ACGCGGCGGCTGTGTCCCGTGACTCACGCATTCATCGTGAGAGGAACTGGGTGACGGCGATGACGCGTCGGTGGTCGTCGTCGCTGACGGGGAGATTGAGCTGGTCGTAGATGTGGGACACGTGTTGAGCCACCGCTTTGTCGGTGATGGTCAGGGTGCGCGCGATCGAGGTGTTGCTGCGTCCTTGGGCCATCAGTGACAGGACTTCCAGCTGACGCGCGGTGAGGTGGTCGACACCCCCGGCTTCGCCTCGAGCGTGGGCGACCATCAGCTGGACGACTTCTGGATCGAGGGCTGCGCCGCCTGAGCTGACGCGGATGAGGTCCTGCCGGAAGGTGTCGGCGTCGGTGATGCGCTGCTTGAGTAGGTAGCCGACACCGGTCGAGGAGGCCCGGAGCAGCTCGAGGGCATACCGGCGCTGCAGGTGCTGTGACAGCACCACGACCGCGGTGCCGGCCTGTTCCCGACGGATCAGCAGAGCGGCCCGTAGCCCGTCGTCGGTATGGCCGGGGGGCATCCGGATGTCGGTGACCACCAGATCCGGTTCGAGAGCGCGGGCCGCCCGCAGCAGCTCACCGGCGTCGGCCGCGGTGGCGACGACGTCGAACGGGTCGTGGGCCAGGACGAGGGTCAGTCCTTCCCGCAGCAGCGCCTCGTCCTCGCCGATCAGGACGCGCATGGCAGCTCAACGCTCAGATGTGTGCCTTCACCGGGTGGGCTGATCAGCTGCATCCGTCCCCCGTGCACGTCCACCCGGTCGGCGAGGCCGCGCAGCCCCAACCCCGCGTTGACGTGAGCTCCACCGACGCCGTCGTCGATCACCTCGAGATGGAGCGTGGGGTGCTGCCCGTGCAGCCGGACGACCAGATGGGTGGCATACGCGTGCCGGACGGCGTTGGTCAGGGCCTCGGCGACGATGAAGTAGGCGCTGCGTTGGATGCCTTCGGGTAGCGGCTCGGGCATCCCCGGGGCGTCCAGTCGGGTCGGCACCGGCATACGGTCCACAAGGTCCTCGATCGCGGCGCGCAGGTCGCGTTCGATGAGGGCGGCGGGCATGACCTGGTGCACCAGATCGCGCAGCTCGCGGGCGGCCGTGTCCACGTCGTCCCGCAGCGTGGTGGCCGCCGTGACCAGCTCTGCCGAGGCGCCCGGTAGGGCGGCCAGCTGGTGGGCCTGCAAACCGATGGCGACCAGCTGCACCTGCATCCCGTCGTGCAGGTCGTGAGCGATCCGACGCCGTTCCCGGTCGCCGGCGTCGACGATGCGTCGCCGCGACCGCTGCAGGGCCCGTTGGCTCGCGCGCAGGTCAGCGGTCAACCGGTCACGGTCGATGGCGATCGCCACCACCCGCCCGGAGGCGCGGACCATCTCGGCGTCGGTGTTCAGGGCGCTGTCGTAGCTGATGAGCCCGACGACGCGTTGCCCGGCGTGGACGTGGACCTGCTGATGACCCACCGGCGGGTTCAGCACCCGACCCTCACCGTCGACGAAGTCCCGTCGGTCATCGGACCAGTACCCCAGCTGCAGCGACCGGTCGCCGAGGGCGCGGGCCAAGGCATCCCGCAGCGCGGGGCGAGACGCCGCGGGCGCGGCGAGCCAGTCGCTCAGCTGCTGCAGCTCGCTGGTCGGGGTGAACCGGCGGGTCACGATGGCCGCTGTCAGGCCGAGCGGCACCGCGATGACCGCCCCCATCGAGATGAGGAACCGCGCCGTGGGGGAGATGCCGAAGAAGGGCTGCAGGACCAGTGGGCTGGCGAAGGCGACGAGGACCGCGCCGATACCGAAGGCATACACGAAGGCGAGCACCCGCCGCTGCTCACCACCGGCCCGGGTCAACCGGACCGCGAGCGTGGCCGCCGTCGCCAGCAGGACACCGCCAGCGACGATCCGCTGCCCCCAGAGCAGCAGATCCGTGAGGTCGGGACGGTCCGTGACGGCCAGCGCCCCGTTCAGGCTGTAGAGCGGGTCGACGAGGATGAGGGGCACCTGCAGGGCGACGCACATGACGAACGCCCCGACCACGATGGTCCGCGCGGGAGTCGTCCGCAGACGGCCGGACGGGAACGCGAGGAGCAGCCATGTCATCACGGGCAGGGGGAACTCGGACACGATGGTTCCCACCGCCGCCAAAACAGGGTTGGTGGTGGCGAACCACCCGACCGGGAACAGGACCGCACCGGCCGCGGCGGTGATCACCCCCATCCCGCTGTTGGGTCGCACCCACCAGATGACGAGTCCGGCGAGGAGATAGACCAGCGCGACAACGCCGAGGACCGACGACATCCAGGCGTCCTCACCGGGGTCGTTCGCCGACACCGCGATCTGCACCGCGCCCATCCACCCGGCGAGCGCAGCCAGCACCAGCAGCGCCAGACGCAGCGAGCGCCCCAGGGGCGACAGGCCGCTCGACAGCCGACTCATGAGGTCACTGTCGCACTCCGGCGCGCCAGCCCACAGCGGGTCAGCACCAGTCGATGCAGACGGGTCAGCCCTCTTGCTGCCTGCATGGGGCCAACGTCACTGTGAAGGGACCGACGTCGGCCGGATCCCTGGCCGACACGGGCCCCGGTCTGCGCTGAATCCGCGGGCCGCCAGGACGCCCCGACCCGAGGACCACGATGAGCCACAACCGTCCACTCGGCGCCGACGCACCACCCCGCTCCGCACGGAGGGGGACGGCCCGCCGACTGGTGGCCGTGGTGGCCGTCCTCGCTGGGGTGCTGGCCTGGGTCATCGTCGGCAGCGCCCCGGCCTCAGCCGCCGAGGCCTGTAACCAGCGGACCTTCACGTACATCGACGGGCACACCCGCAACGAGACGGGACTGACCCTGACCAGGACGTACCTCGAGAAGGGTGCGCTCAACGTCTGGGGTGACGAGCCGGCCACCTCGATCCGCCCGCACGGGCACGACCGGTGGTGCGCCGGCGCGCGCGTCTTCGGGACCGCGATGAAGGTCAGCTACCGATTTGCCAACGCCACCACCGTGTCGTTCGAGGTCTGGCGATACGGGCCGGGACCGTATGGGTCGCGGTGCTCACTGGACGGTCCGGACGCCGCGGCCTACCGGTGCCTCACGAACATCCTGCGTGTGAGCAGTCAGAGCATCTGGGTGTTCTTCACCCTCGAGCCAGTCCGATGACCCGGGCGACGCGGTCGCGTGTCCACACGACGGGCGGAGAGTCCCATCCTCGCCGGTGGCGCCCCGCACTGGTTGTCGGGTCCGCGTTCGTCGTGATGCTCATGTCGTTGGTCAGAGGCGCCCTTCCGGCCACCGCCGCCGGCGCCGGTGATGGCGCAAGCTGTCGCCACGAGGGCAGGATCTCAACCAGCATCGACGGAGTCACCAGGAACATCACCGGGCTGACGTTGACGAGGACCTACCTCGAGAAGGGCGTGCTGAACCACCGGGGCGACGAGCCGGCCGCCACCATCCGCCCCCACGGCCAGGACATGTGGTGCGAGCACGCCGACTTCTTCGGCACGGCGATAAAGGTGACCTACGGCTTCGGCCGGAACAGCCACGTGTCGTTCGAGGCCTGGCGTTACCGGGAGGGCTCGGAGTACAGCTTCGCCGACCGCAACGTCGTCTACCTCGAGGCCTACCGCTACCAGTCCAGCGCGGTGGGGTCCAGCTGTGTCATCAAGGGCCCGTCCGCCGATCGGTTCACCTGCGCCCGAAGGATCTTCGGTAGCCAACGCGCAAGCATCCAAGCGGACTTCACCGTCAGCGCGCGCCGATGAGCCTCGGCGACGTGGGCAGGGCTTCGCCGCAACCGGTGTACGTGCCGGGGGGTGGCGGTGAGTCGGTATTCCTCGTCGGCGACACCTACACGACCTTGCTGTCGGGCGCCCAGACCGGCGGCATCTTCACCCTGCTGGAAGCGCTCGTCCTGCCGGAGGCCGGGCCGCCCCC
>JALZBI010000303.1 GCA_030947565.1 Actinomycetota bacterium | reverse complement strand
GTCTCGAGGAGCTTCCGGCCCCGGGCGACGACCTCAGGGTCGTCACTCGAGATGTCGGTGTCCTCGCCGAGGCCGAGCGACACGTCACCCTCGACACCGTTCTCCTGCAACAACTTCGCGGTCATGTCGGCGTCGAAGCCCTCCGGGTCGAGCGCCGCCAGCTGGATGAGGTCGTAGCCGGCCTCCTTGGTCGACGCGATCGCCGTTCGTGCCTCGTCGGGCGTCCAGCCGCCGACCCAGCAGAGCGCGTGGATCCCGATGAGGTTGGTGGGTTTGGTGGATGTGGTCTCGGTGCTCATCGTCGAGCCCTCCTGTGTGTGGTGGGTATCTTCGGTGCGGTCGGTGCGGTCGGTGCGGTCGGTGCGGTCGGTGCGGTCGGTGCGGGTCGTCATCGCAGGAACGCCTGGGGGACGCCGGAGTCGACCGGCACGACGAGTCCGGTCGTCACCGGGAGCGCCGGTCCGGTCAGCGCCACCACAGCCGAGGCCACGTGCTCGGGGAGCACCTCCTCCTTGAGGACGGTTCGCGACGCGTAGTACTTGCCGAGGTCCGCTTCGGCGACACCGTAGGTCTTGGCCCGCGAGGCGCCCCATCCGCCGGCGAAGATCCCTGACCCTCGGACGATCCCATCGGGGTTGACCCCGTTCACCCGTACCCCGATGTCGCCGAGCTCGGCCGCGAGCAGCCGCACCATGTGGGCCTGGGCTGCCTTGGCCGACGAGTAGGCGATGTTGTTGGGGCCGGCGAAGACCGCGTTCTTTGAGCAGATGTTGATGATGTCGCCGCCCAGCTGCTGCGCCCGGAGCACCGGCTCAGCGGCCTTGGCCACCGCGAACGACCCGCGCGGCATGATCCGGTACTGCAGGTCCCAGTCCTCGAACGTCGTGTCGGCGAGTGACCCGGCCCGCGTGATGCCGGCGTTGTTGACGACGAGGTCGAGACCCCCGAAGGCCAGCACTGCCGCAGCCACCGCGTCAATCACCGCCTGGTCGTCGGTCACGTCGACGGTCACCCCGGCCGCGCGGTCCGGACCGCCGAGCTCGTCGGCCACCGCGGCCACCGCGTCGGCCTCGAGGTCGGCCACGACGACGTTGGCGCCCTCCGCGGCCAGGGCCTTGGCAGTGGCCAGCCCGATCCCCGACGCCCCACCGGTGACCAGGGCGATGCGGCCGGCGTGCGCCTTCGGCTTCGGGCGGCGTTGCAGCTTCAGCTCCTCCAGAAGCCAGTACTCGACGGCGAACTTCTCCGCCTCGGCAACTGGTGCGTAGGTCGAGACGCCTTCGGCCCCGCGCATCACGTTGATGGCGTTGACGTAGAACTCACCCGCCACGCGGGCGGTCTGCTTGTCCCGGCCAAACGAGAACATTCCCACGCCAGGCACGAGGACGATGGCCGGAGCGGCGCCGCGGATCGCTGGTGAGTCGGCCGTGGCGTGCCGGTCGTAGTACGCCTGGTACTCGTCCCGGTAATCCGTCTCGAGCTCGCGCAGTCGGGCCACGACCTGCTCCAGAGGAGCGTCCGGCGCCGTGTCGAGGAGCAGCGGGCGCACCTTGGTCCGCAGGAAGTGGTCGGGGCAGCTGGTGCCGAGATGCACCAGCTGGTGAGCCTTCTCACGCGACAGGAAGTCGAGGACCGCGTCACTGTCGGTGTAGTGCCCCACCTGCCGTGAGTCCCGGGAGGCGACGGCGCGCAGGTGCGGGAAGAGCTGGGCCGCACGCCGTCGACGGGTCACCTCGGGCATACCCGCGCTGGCCGGGTCGGTCGGTCCGAACGGTTCGGCGACCGAGTTCGCCTGCAGGTAGGCACCGGCCTCGCGGATGATCCGCAGGCTGCGTTCCTCGACCTCGTCGCTCGTCGCCCCCCACGCCGTGAGCCCGTGGCCGCCGAGGACGGCCCCGATGACGCCCTCGCGAGCGGCCAGCTCGCGCATGGTCCGACCCAGCTCCCATCCAGGGCGTTTCCACGGCACCCAGGCGACGGCCCCACCCCAGATCTTCTCCACCAGCTCCGGCCCGTCTGCGGCACAGGCGAGGGCGATCACCGAGTCCGGGTGCAGGTGGTCGACGTGGGGCTGCTCCACCAGCCCGTGCATGGGGGTGTCGATCGACGGTGCGGCGCCGCCGGACCCGTGTCCGCAGTAGGCGAACAGGCCCACCATCTCGTCCTCGTGCTGCACCCCGCGGTAGACGCGGTCGAGGGCCACAAGGCGGTCGCGCTCGAGCACGGCAAATCCAGCGGCGGTCAGCGTCCCGAGGTCGCCTCCGGAGCCCTTCACGTAAAGCAGCTCGACCGGGTCGCCGCTGGCGGGGCTCGGCACGGTGACCTTGACCGAGGTGTTCCCCCCGCCGTAGTTCGTCACGGTCGGGTCTGAGCCGAGGCGGTTGCTGCGGGCGAGCAGGGCCGCGACCTCGGCGGGGAGGTGGTCGGCGTCAGGCATGATGCAGTGCTCCTTCGGGTGCGTTCGGGGGTGTGGCATCGGCCACGAGGTCGACGAAGTGCTGGTATGCCGCCTCGAGCGGCTCGTATTGCGCGGCAACGGTTTCGACCGGCTCCGGGGGAGCGACGAGGCGGTCGGTGGTCTGGGAGAGGGGAGTGCCTGCCTCGGTGACCGCGTGGGCGGCGAGCAGGGCCGCCCCGACGGCGCTGACGGCGGCGGGCGCCACCCAGACCGGGAGGAGAGGCGTTAGGACGGTTGCCCGTATGCGGTTCCAGACGGAGCTCTTCGACGCTCCGCCGGCGAGCACATGGCGACGGGGGGTCACCCCCAGCGAGATGAGCCGTTCCAGCCCTAGGCGTTCGGTGAACGCGACGCCGTCCAGGACGGCCCGGTAGGCGTCCAGCTCGTCCTCGGGGTCTCCGCTGCGCACCGAGACCATGGCGGGGTCCGTCACCGGGAACCGCTCGCCGGCACGGGTGAGGGGATAGCGGACCACGGTCGACGGGCGTTCCGCAGCGCGGCGGTCGAAGTCGTCGAGGTCGGCGCGGGGGAACTCGGCAGCGAGCACACCGGCGCCCACGTTCGAAGCACCCCCGGCCCACCACAGCCCATCCGGCGAGAGGTGTGAGTAGACAGCGCCGTCGGCCGTGCCTACCGGCTGACCGCTGACCGCCTTGAGCACCAGGGTCGTTCCGAGCACGCCGACGGTGTCTCCGGCACGCACCGCACCGGTGGCGATCTGCGCGGTGCAGCCATCGGTCATCCCGGCCACGACGACCACCCCATCCGGCAGCCCGCAGGCGGAGGCCACAACCGGGTCCACCACCCCGAGGAGGGTGCCGGGGTGGACCAGCGTCGGAAGACTGGTGGCGGCGATGCCGAGGGCCGCGACCGCCTCGCTCGGCCAGGTGGCGGCCGACGCGTCGATCCCGGCCTTGAGCCAGTGGGACGTGTCACCCGCCACGCGTGAGCCGACGAGGGCGGCGGCGACGACATCGGCGGTCGACGCGTACGACGCAGACCCCTGGCGGCCGGTCGCCGCGAGGACCGCGACCCGCCCGAGCATGGCGCGGCCCCGGACCCCGGTGTGCGCGAGGCGCTGTGCCCCTGAGGTGTCGTCGTACAGGAGGGCGTCGCCGACCGGCACCCCCCGGGCGTCGCACGGCACCACCGTGCCGGACGTGCCGCTGATGCACACGGCGGTGACAGCACGGGCCTGGTCGCCGAGCTCGACGCAGACCCGGGTCATCAGTCGTCGTGCCGACTCGGCATACGCGGGCCGCTGGGTCGAAGAGCCGCGCAGCGATCGAACCGGCTGTGGGAGAGGGGCATCGGCGGCGGCGAGGACCCTGCCGGTCTCCGTGTCGAGAGCGACGCACCGCGCGAATGCGGTCGCCAGGTCCACCCCCAGCGTGACACCGTTCACCTGGCGCGCTCCAGGATCACGTCGGCGACACCGGTGAGGTCGGGCACGGCCAGGTCAGCCTCGGCC
>JALZBI010000054.1 GCA_030947565.1 Actinomycetota bacterium | reverse complement strand
CGGTAGCCGATCATCGGGTTCTCCTCGTGCGGCTCGTAGCGCGGGCCGCCGACGAGGTTGGCGTACTCGTTGGACTTGAAGTCGCTCATCCGCACGATGACCGGCTTGGGGGCGAACGCCGCGGCGATCATCGAGACGCCCTCGGCGACGCGTTGCACGAAGAACTCGCGGGGTCCGGGGTATGCCGCGATGGCGGCGGTGACCTGCCGCGCCAGCTCGGGGTCGTCCTGCTGCAGCGTGCCCGCTGCGAGGTCGAGCAGCGCCTTGGGGTGGATGCCGATCTGGCGGTTGATGACGAACTCGAGCCGGGCCAGGCCGACCCCCTTGTTGGGCAGTCGCGAGAAGGAGAACGCCTGGTCGGGCGTGCCGACGTTCATCATGATGCCGACCGGGATCTCCGGCATGGCGCCGAGGTCGGTCTCGTCCACCGCGAAGTCGAGGATGCCCTCGTAGACGAACCCGGTGTCCCCCTCGGCGCAGGAGACGGTCACCTCACGACCGTCCTTGAGGTCCTTGGTCGCCGAACCGGTGCCGACGACGGCGGGGATGCCGAGCTCGCGGGCGATGATCGCGGCGTGGCAGGTGCGCCCACCCCGGTTGGTGACGATGGCCGACGCCCGCTTCATGATCGGTTCCCAGTCGGGGTCGGTCATGTCGGCGACGAGGACCTCGCCGGCGTTGAAGTCGCTCATCTGGTCGGCCGACCTCAGCAGCCGGACCGGCCCGGCGCCGACCTTCTGGCCGATGGCGCGGCCCTCGACGATGACCTCGCCCTTCTCGTTGACCCGGTAGCGCTCCATGGTCGTCGCCGACCGGCGGGACTGCACCGTCTCGGGCCGGGCCTGCAGGATGTAGAGCTCGCCGTCGACACCGTCCTTTCCCCACTCGATGTCCATCGGGCGGCCGTAGTGCTCCTCGATGGTCAGCGCGTGCCGGGCCAGCTCCTCGACCTCGTCGTCGGTGAGGGAGAAGCGGGTCCGCTCGGCCAGTTCGACGTCGACGAACTCGGTGGTCCTCCCCACCGCCGGGTCGTCGGTGAACACCATCTTGGTGGCCTTGGCACCGACCCCGCGCTGCAGGACGGCCTTCTTCCCGGCTCGCAACGCAGGCTTGAACACGTACCACTCGTCGGGGTTGACCGCGCCCTGGACGACGCCCTCGCCCAGACCGTAGGCGGCGGTAACGAACACCGCGTCGTCGAAGCCCGACTCGGTGTCCATGGTGAACAGGACGCCGGCGGCGCCGACATCCGAACGCACCATCTTCTGCACCCCCGCCGACAGCGCGACGGCCTCGTGGTCGAACCCGTGGTGCACCCGGTAGGCGATGGCCCGGTCGTTGTAGAGGGACGCGAACACCTCGTGCACCGCCCGCAGCACCGCGTCGATCCCCTTGATGTTGAGGAAGGTCTCCTGCTGCCCGGCGAAGGACGCGTCGGGGAGGTCCTCCGCGGTGGCCGAGGAGCGCACCGCGAACGACGCGTCCTCGCCGCTGCCCTCCGTGAGGGTCTCGTAGGCCGCCCGGATCGCCTGTTCCAGAGCCGGCTGGAGCGGTTGCTCGATGATCGCCGTCCGCACCTGATCACCGACCCGAGCCAGCGCCTGCACGTCGTCGGTGTCGAGCCCGGACATCAGCTCGACGATCCTTGTCGCCAGCCCCGCCTGGCCGATGAAGTCGCGATACGCCTGGGCGGTCGTCGCGAACCCGTCGGGCACGCGTACCCCGGCCGAGGCGAGGTTGCTGATCATCTCGCCCAGCGACGCGTTCTTGCCGCCGACGTCCTCGAGGTCGGCCATCCCGAGCTGGGAGAACCACCGCACCTCGGAGCTCTGGGCGGCTGGCCCCTGGTCCTCGACGGTGTGCTCGCTCATGAGCTGGCTCCTCTGCTGGGTGCACGCGGTGCGGTCGCGCGGGCGCGCGTCGCGAAGGTCTGGACGATGAGGGTAGACATCTCCTCCACCGACCGGGTGGTGGAGTTGATCACCGGGATGCGGTTGGCGGTGTAAAGGGCCTCGGCGCGGCGCAGCTCGAAGGTGCACTGCTCGAGCGAGGCGTACTTCGAGTTCGGCCGGCGCTGCTGGCGGACCTCCGACAGCCGCCCCGGGGTGGCGAGCATGCCGATGCAGCGGTCCCGCAGGTGCTTGATGGGCCGCGGCAGCTCGGTGCCGGCAAGGTCCTCCTCGACGAGCGGGTAGTTGGCGACGAACAGCCCGTGCTGGAGGGCGAGGTACATCGTCGTCGGCGTCTTCCCGCACCGCGACGGCGCGATGAGGATGACGTCGGCCCGGTCCATGGCCCGCAGGCTCTGGCCGTCGTCGTGCTCGATGGAGTACTCGATGGCCGCCATCCGGGCGTTGTAGCGCTGGACGTCCCCGACACCGTGCAGCTGCGCGGCGACCCGGGCGGCGGGCACGCCGAAGATCTCCTCGACCCGGGTGACGTGCAGCTCGAAGAAGTCGATCGTCGGACACCGGGTCGTCAGCAGGACCTCCCGGATCTCGTTGGTGGCGGCCGTGGTGAAGGCGATCGGTGTGACCGGGCCGTCGGCGGCCTCGTCGAGGATGGCGACGACCCGCCGCGCCTCCTCGGGCGTGCTGATGAAGGGGATGAGCCGGCGCTCGAACCGCAGCTGCGGGAACTGGATGAGCAGCGCGTTGCCCATCGTCTCGGCACTGATGCCGGTGCTGTCCGAGAGGAAGAAGACCGGGACCACCGGCGGGTCGGTCACGTGCGGTCCTCGATCCGCACGAGGGGGACAGCCATCCGGGCCTGGAGGTCGGCGACGCTGGTGCCGAAGGTCTCCGCCACAGCTACCGACCTGTCGCCGTCCGGCCCCACGAGGAACAGGCCCACGTCGGTGTAGACCCGGGCGACGCAGCCGACGCCGGTGAGGGGGTAGGTGCAGCTCGGGACGAGCTTGGCCGCCCCGTCCTTGGCGAACAGCGTCATCATGACGAAGACCGACTTCGCGCCGATGACCAGGTCCATGGCCCCTCCGACCGCGGGGATCGCGTCGGGTGCGCCGGTATGCCAGTTCGCCAGGTCGCCCCGCGCGGAGACCTGGAACGCGCCGAGGACGCAGACATCGAGGTGGCCGCCACGCATCATGGCGAACGAGTCGGCGTGGTGGAAGTACGACGCCCCCGGAAGCTCGGTCACGGGGATCTTGGCGGCGTTGGTCAGGTCGGTGTCGATCTCGTCGCCGACGGCGGCCGGCCCCATGCCGAGCATGCCGTTCTCGGTGTGCAGGACGACCCCGCTGTCGCCGTCGAGGTAGTCGGCGACCGTGGTCGGCTGGCCGATCCCGAGGTTGACGTAGGAGCCGGGTGGGATGTCCTGCGCCACCATGGCCGCGAGCTCCGGCCGGCTGAGTGGGCCACGGTCGAGGTGTTCGACCGTCTGCTGGGGCGGGTCGGGCACGGCGGTGTGCTCGTCGACGAGCGGGGTGGTCATGACGCCTCCTGGTCGTTGCGTGCCTGGCGACCCTGGTGGCTCTGATGGCCCGAGGTGTCGAGCACGCGGTTGACGAAGATGCTCGGTGTGACGACGCTCTCGGGGTCGAGGTCACCGACCGGGACGACCCGGGAGACCTCCGCCACCGTCAGGGCGGCCGCCGCCGCCATCACCGGCCCGAAGTTGCGGGCGGTCTTGCGGTATACCAGGTTCCCCATGGCGTCGGCGACATAGGCCCTGATCAGGGCAACGTCACCGCGGATGGGATACTCCAGCACGTAGTCGCGGCCGTCGATGGTGCGCGTCTCCTTCCCCTCGGCCAGCGGCGTGCCGACCCCGGTCGGGCAGAAGAAGGCGCCGATCCCCGCGCCGGCGGCTCGCATCCGCTCCGCGAGGTTGCCCTGCGGAACGACCTCGAGGTCGACCTTCCCGTCGCGATAGAGCCCGTCGAAGACCCACGAGGCGGTCTGTCGGGGGAATGAGCAGACCACTTTGGTGACCCGGCCGGCAGCAAGCAGCGCGGCGAGCCCGGTGTCGCCGTTACCGGCGTTGTTGCTCACCACGGTCAGGCCGGAGGCGCCCTGCCGGATGAGGGCGTCGATGAGATCGACCGGCATCCCGGCCATGCCGAACCCGCCGATGAGCACCGTGGCCCCGTCGGGGATCCCGGCGACCGCCTCGTCGGCGTCGGTGACGACCGAGCACCTCGCCATCAGGCGTCCGCGTTCTCGAGGACGACCGCCAGGCCCTGACCGACGCCGATGCAGATCGCCGCGACCCCCCAGCGGTGGCCGCCATCACGCATGACCTTGGTCAGGGTGCCGAGGATGCGGCCACCGGACGCGCCCAGGGGGTGACCGATGGCGATCGCCCCGCCCCGGGTGTTGACGATCTCGGGGTCGATGCCCCACGCGTCGACGCAGGCGAGCGACTGCACCGCAAAGGCTTCGTTGAGCTCGACCGCACCGACGTCGGACCACCCGATCCCCGCGCGGCGCAACGCCTTCTCCGCCGCTTCGACCGGCGCGTACCCGAACAGCTGAGGCTCGAGAGCAGCGGCGGCCCGGCCGGCGACCCGGGCGAGTGGAGCCGTCCCGATCCGCACACCGGCCGCGCGTGACCCGAGGACGAGCGCCGAGGCCCCGTCGTTGAGCGGGGAGGCGTTGCCGGCGGTGATGCTGCCGTCCTTGCGGAACGCCGGGTTGAGCGTCGCCAGCTTCTCGACGCTGGTGCCGGGCCGGATGGACTCGTCGCGGGTCAGCTCGGTCCCGGGCACGGAGACGGTCAGGTCGTCGTAGAACCCCCCGGTCCAGGCCGCCTCGGCGAGCCGGTGCGAGCGGGCGGCGAAGGCGTCCTGGCGCCCGCGGGAGATCGCGAACTTCTGTTGGAGCTGCTCGTTGGCCTCGCCGAGCGAGACGGCCCACTCCGCCGGCATGGCCGGGTTGACGAGGCGCCAGCCAAGGGTCGTCGAGACGGCGGTCATGTCTCCGGCGGGGAAGGGCTTGGCCGGCTTGGGCAGGACCCAGGGGGCCCGGGTCATCGACTCGACCCCGCCGACGACGACGACGTCGGCGTCACCGGTCTCGATGGCCCGCGAGCCCATCATCGCCGCGTCGAGGCTCGACCCGCAGAGCCGGTTGACCGTCGTCGCCGGCACCGAGACCGGCAGGCCGGCCAGGAGGACGGCCATCCGGCCGACGTTGCGGTTGTCCTCGCCTGCGCCGTTGGCGTTGCCCCAGAACACGTCACCGATGTCCTGTGGGTCGAGGTCAGCGGTCTTGGCCAGCACGCCCTTGAGGGCCACGGCGGCCAGGTCGTCGGGACGCACCGTGCTCAGGCCGCCGTTGAACCGGCCGAACGGGGTGCGGGCGGCCGCGTAGACGTACGCCGAGGAAGCCGAGGAAGCCGAGGAAGCCATGGGTGCCGAGGGATTGGTCATGACGGGTGCTCCTCGTCGAGCTCGGGGGGTGGTTCGGCCAAAACCTGCTGCGCGATCCGGAAGGCGGTGTTGGCGTCGGGCACCCCGCAGTAGATGGCGCTCTGCAGCAGCACCTCGCGGATCTCTTCGTCGGTCAGCCCGTTGCGCCGGGCGGCCCTCAGGTGGAGCGCCAGCTCCTCGTGGTGGCCGCGCGCGATGAGCGCCGTCAGGGTGATCATGGACCGGCTCTGCCGGTCGAGCCCCGGGCGGGTCCAGATCGTGCCCCACGCATACCGGGTGATGAGCTCCTGGAACTCGCGGGTGAGATCGGTGACTGCGGCGTTCGCCCGGTCGACGTGGGCGTCGCCGAGTACCTGCCGGCGCACCTGCATCCCCGCGGCCAGCAGCGCGTCGCTGTCGAAGTCAGCGGCGGGGCCCGGCCCGTCGTCGACCAAGGGCCGCGCGGCGGCGGCCTGGCCGAGGTGCTGGGCCAGGAGCTTGGCGACGACGGACGGCTCCTCCGCGGGGGCCAGGTGGCCGACGCCGTCGAGGACCACCGACCGGCCGTGCTGCACCCGGTGGGCGATCGCCTCGAGGTGGTCCGGGGGCGTGGCGACATCGTCGGACCCGGCCACCGCCAGCACCGGCGCGGTGATCTCGCCGAGGCGGTCGCACACGTCGAACCGCGCGAGTGCCTCGCAGACCTGGGCGTAGCCCTCGTCGTCGACCGACTGCAGCGCGTGCAGCAGGCTCGCGCCCTGCTCGGCGTGGTGGTCGAGGAACCCCGACCCGAACCAGCGCCTCGCCGACAGCTCGACGACCGCAGCCGTGCCGGACGTCCGCACGGTGCGCGCGCGCTCGTCCCACCCGGCCATGGCCCCGAACGCCGCGCTGGTGCACAGCAGGACGGCCGCGCGGATGCGGTCAGGAGCGTCAAGGAGGAGCTGGAGGCCGACCGCGCCGCCCGCGGAGTCGCCGGCATAGGCGAACGGGCCGGCCGGCTCGCCCCGCTCCGTCTGCACGGCGTCGACGATGGCGAGGACGGCGGCGGCGAGGTCACCCATGTCGAAGGCCCGCGGGGCCGGGTCATGGCTCGCGCCGTGGCCGGGCAGGTCCCAGGCGACCACGTGGAACCGGTCGGCGACGTGCGCGGCGCAGGCGGCCCAGAGCCCCACGGCCCCGGTGCCGAGCGACGGACCGAGGACGAGCAGCGGCTTGAGCCCGTCGTCGCCCATCGGGGCACTGAGCTGGGAGGCGATCAGGCGGAGCGCGGTCACGACCGATCCTCCAGGTAGGTGGCGGCACGGGCCCGCGCCGCGTCGATGGTGGCACCGGTCACCCCGAGATAGGTCGCGGGGTCCAGGTCGGCACCCGGCCCGCTGACGCTGCGCCGCTCGGCGAGCAGCGACTCGGCCTCGGCCGTGACCCGGTCGCGCATCCGCGCGCTGCCGACCCTGAGCCCGGTGAGCAGCTCGGTGGTCTGATCCGCGGCGACGACGGCGTAGCGCGAGAGCGTGCGCAGGGTGGCCCACTCGGCGTGCCAGGCCCCGTCGGGCCGTTCGTCGACGGCCAGCGCCGACGCGGTGTGCAGGGTGGAGCCGAGCCCGGGGGCCGCGATCGCGGCGCGGCGCACCAGGACGGAGAGCACGGGGTTCCGTTTCTGCGGCATCGTCGACGACCCGCCCCGGCCGGCCGCGACGGGCTCGCCCAGCTCGCCGATCTCGGGGCGGGAGAGCGTGGTGACGTCGGCCGCCACCCGTCCCCACGCGTCGGTGCAGGAGACCAGGGCGTCACCGACCCTGGTCACCGCGCCGCGGGAGGTATGCCACGAGGTCCGGCCCTCGAGGTCGAGCCCGGCGGCCAGCGTCGCCACCAGCCCTTCGGCGACGGCGACCGGGTCGGCCGATCCGCCGACCAGCGCGAGGTCGGCCGCGGCGGCCAGCGTGCCGGCGGCTCCACCGGCCTGGACCGCAAGCCTCGCCCGGACGGACCAGACGGCCGCCGCCGCATCGAGGATGCCGTCGAGCCAGCCAGAAGCCTTGAGCCCGAAAGTGATCGGCACCGCGTGCTGGGTCAGGGTCCGGCCGACCATGAGTGATCCGCGGTGGACGTCGGCGAGCTCCGTCAGCGTCGACACCTGGGTTGCGAGCTCGTCGTCCACTCGGTCGAGCACGTCGCGCACGCAGAGCATCAGCGCGGTGTCCACGACGTCCTGGCTCGTCAGCCCGCGGTGCAGCCAGGTGGCGGCGTCCTCGTTCACGGGCCGGATCCGCTGACGCAGCAGGCGGAGGAGCGGGATGACGGGGGTCCCGCCACCTTCGGCGCCGGTCGCGACGGCCTCGATGTCGGCGCCTGTGACCAGCTCCTTGAGGTCGGCCTCGGCCGAGGGCGGCGCGACCCCCGCCGAGACGAGCGCGGCGAGCCAGCCCTCCTCGACCGCGACCATGGCGTCGAGCAGGGCCTGCTGGGTCATCAGCGACCCAGCCCGTTCGTCGCCGGGCCAGAACAGGTCGCTCACTGGCCGGGGTACCTCAGGAACACCGTCTCGTCGTGCCCCTGCAGCCGCACGTCGAAGACGTAGCCGTGCTCGTCGGCGGTCGTCACGAGCGTGGCGCGCCGGTCGGGGGTCAAGGCGGACAACAGACGGTCCGCCTCGAGCGCCACCGTGTCCTCGGGCAGGTAGGCCCGGGTGAACAGCCGGTTGAGCAGGCCGCGGGCCAGGACGGTGATGGCGAAGAAGGGGGCCGCCCCGGCCTCGGTCGGCCCGGGACGCAGGGTCGTGAACGCATACTCGCCGTCGTCGCGGGTGGAGGCGCGGCCCCACCCGGTGAACGACCACCCGTCGCGGCGCAGCGACCCCGGCTCCTGCAGAACCGACCCGTCGGGCGCCGCCTGCCACAGCTCGAGCAGGGCGTCGGGCACGGGTTGGCCATGCCCGTCGAGGACCTGCCCGTGCAGTCGGACCGCGTCAGCCCGCCCGGGGGCGATGAGCTCGTTGTCGCGCTCGAACGGGAGCGCATAGGCGAAGAACGGCCCGACGGTCTGGCCCGGGGTTGGCGCGAGACGGCTCATGCGTCCTCCTCCGTCAGGGTGCGCTGGCTCCCGGTGAGGACGATGTCCCAGCGGTAGCCGGTGGCCCACTCGTGCTGGGTGAGGTCGTGGTCGTAGGTCGCCACGAGCCGGTCGCGGGCGTCCGGGTCGACGATCGCCTGGTAGATCGGGTCGAGGGCGAAGAGCGGGTCACCCGGGAAGTACATCTGGGTGACCATCCGCTGCGTGAAGTCGGTGCCGAACAGCGAGAAGTGGATATGTGCCGGGCGCCACGCGTTGTCGTGGTTCTTCCACGGATAGGGGCCGGGCTTGATGGTCTGGAACCCGTAGGTGCCGTCGACGTCGGTGAGGCAGCGGCCCATCCCGGTGAAGTGTGGGTCCAGCGGGGCCGGGTGCTGGTCGCGCTGGTGGATGTAGCGGCCGCCGGCGTTGGCCTGCCAGATCTCGACGAGCTGGCGGGCGACGGGTCGACCATCGCCGTCGACGACCCGCCCGGTGACGACGATGCGCTCACCGAGCGGCTCGCCGCCGCGCTGAATCGTGAGGTCAGCCTCGAGCGGATGCACGTCGCGCTCACCGAAGCAGGGCGCCCACTGCTCGATCGTCTCGGGGTCCACCTGCTGCAGGTCCTTCGTGGGGTGCCTCAGGACGCTGCTGCGGTAAGGCGGGTAGTCCACCCGCGGCTGGGTCTCGACCGTGCCGTGGCCGCCGGCGGCTCGGTAGGCCTGCCCGATGTCGCCGATCTCGCGGCTTACCTCGGCCTGTGTCGAGGCGGCGGTGTCGGAGGACTGCGGAACCGGTGATCCCTCGACATCGCCGTCGATCGGGGCGGCAGTGCTCATAAGGCCACCGTAGGCCCGCCCTCACCGAGGCCCCGAGGATGTCCCGGACCCGCTGCCCGCTGACCCGCGTCGAAGCGGCAGTCGTAGCGGCATCGTGGTCGCAGCAGCAACCCTCAGGCCGCTACGACCGGCGCTGCGACGTCGTGGAGGCGCCGGTAGCGGTGTGGATCATCATCGCGGTGAATATCCTAATGTCCGGACATTTGCTTGACACCTGCGCGCCACTGTTGCGACCATCGGTCACCAAGGACGACACCCCCGGTCCTTCTCGCCCGCAGCCCTCGCTGCACCATCGTCAACAGCAGCAGGAGCAGGATGCGCATCGGACTGGCGGGCGTCGGCCGCATCGGCGCGTTCCACGCCGAGACCCTGCGGGAGCTCGAGGGGGTGGGCGAGGTCGTCGTCACCGACCTGGACACCAGCGCCGCCCGTGCCGTCGCCGACCGACTGGACGTGCGGTACGCCGCGTCACCAGCCGACCTGTTGGCTTCCGGGATCGACGGATTCGTCATCGCCGTCGCCACGCCCGGGCACGCGCCGCTGATCCGCCAGGGGATCGAGGCGGGCATCCCCAGCTTCTGCGAAAAGCCGCTCGCCGGCACTCTCGAGGAGGGCATCGCCCTGGCCAAGGAGGTGCGGGCGACCGACGTGCCCGTGCACATCGGGTTCCAGCGACGCTTCGACGTCGGCTATCGGAGGGTCGCTCGGGCGGTGGCCGACGGTGAGCTGGGGTTCGTCCACTCCGTCCGGGCCGGCACGCACGACCAGGCGCCGCCGCCCGCCGCCTACATCCCGACC
>JALZBI010000302.1 GCA_030947565.1 Actinomycetota bacterium | reverse complement strand
CGCGCCGACGCACACGGCGACGAAGAGGATGACCGGGAAGAAGTAGCGCAGCGCGAACCCGTTGGCCGACACCCAGGGGTTGCCGGTGAACAGGGCCCAGTAGCCGGTGGCGAAGACGAGGATGAGCGCGAACCGCTGCAGCAGGGTGGCCCGACGCTCGGCGTTCAGCAGGAGCAGGCCCAGCGCGGCCACCACCACGGCGACCAGCAGCCGCAGGATCCGGAACGCGCTGAGGATCGAGGTCAGGGACTTGCCGGCATCCGCGGTCACCGTGGCGACGCTGAAGCTGAAATATTCGGTGTTGGCGTCCGGGATCGGTCCGGCGTTGCCCCCGAAGCGCGACGAGAGCACCGTCCAGACGCCGAGGCTCACCACCCAGACCACCCCGAAGGCGACCCACCGCAGCCACTGCCGGCGGCGGAGCAGCTCCAGGACGGCCAGGAACGCGGCGACGACGATCGTCGACTGGTTGAGCCCCGCCGCGGCGAAGACCATCGCGCCGGCGAGCACCCAGAGCCACCAGCGGTCGCGCTTCCACAGCAGGAACCCGCCCAACGTCAACGCCCACGACATCGAGTAGGGCTGGCTCTCCAGCGAGAGGATGTGCAGGGCCGCCGGGGCGATCAGCAGGTGCGCGGACGCCGCCAGGGCGAGGAACGCGATGAGCGTGGCGACGGGGCGGCGTGATCCGCTGACGACGCGGGTGCCCATGCGGGCGAGGATGAGCAGGAAGACGTGGAACGAGACCGCGTTGATGAGCAGGCACGCGAAGAGGTTGGCCTCGGGGTTGGAGATCGGGCTGGCCAGCGCAGAGACGAAGGCGGCGAACCGGTTCTGGCCCCAGAAGAAGAGGTCGACGTCCTGCACCGACATCGTCGACTGCTGCACACCGTCGGCCTGCAGGTAGTCGACCGTGTAGCGCAGCACGGTCACGACGGAGAGGGCGAGCACGACCAGGGCCCACCCGGCATACGTCATGACGGCACGGCGGTCGATGGCTCGACCCGACGGCCGGCCCGAGGACGAACGCAGCGGCTGACTCGGCGACCGACCGGGCGGCGTGGACCGGAGCCTGCTCCCGACCGAACTGTTCGCCATGCTCCTCATCCTGCTGGTCGGACGAGCACGCCACGGTGGCGCCCCGACGACGCCCCGACCGGCCGGTGAGGCGACAACAGACTAGGCCATGGCACCCGGCTGGCCGGGACGCCGCGCGCGTCAGCCGAGCAGGACGCCCGGCCCCCCGGCATACCCCAACGCGTCCCACACGGCCCGTCCGGAGCGGTCGTAGACGACGAGGTTCCCGTCGTCCTGGAACACCAGTCGAGCGCCCGGCGAGTCGACGGCCGCCGTCCAGACCGGCCGGTTGGCGGCGCTGTAGATCACGACGTTGCCGTCGGCCTGAGCCGCGAGGTAGGAGCCGGGCACCGCGGACCCGCTCGACCAGCGCACAGCTCCCCCGCTCACCGCGGTGACGACGGCTGCGCCGCCCGGCTGCATCGTAAGGCGTTGCGTGCCGGCCGGCGACAGGGTCGAGGCGCCGAAGGGCAGCAGGGTGACGACCCGCTTGGCGGGGAAGTAGACCGCAGTCTGGCGGGCATAGCCGCCGCTGTCCCATCGGGCCACGCCCGACGCGCTGTAGAGGACGAGGTTGCCGTCGTCCTGCATGACGAGGTGGGCGCCGCCCGGGCTGTTGACCCCGGCCGTCCACACCGGCGCACTCCACGGGTCGTAGAGGACGAGGTTGCCGTCGCTCTGGACGGCCAGGAACGACCCCGGCACCGAGGTCGCCGTGGTCCAGCGCACCTGGCCGGAGGCGCTGTAGACCGCGAGGTTGCCGTCGCTCTGCACCGCGAGCCAGAAGCCACCGCCCGGGGACCGCAGCGGTGGCCCGTCGCTGGGGTAGGTCACCGGCGGGATGGGGTTGCCGATAACCAGCGACCGGCACCCGAGACGCACGGGAGTCGCCCCGCCCGAGCCGATGTTGAGGACGTCGACGCAGACCGTGTGGGTGCCGGCCGGGGCACCGAGCGTGGCGTCGAAGCCATGGCGGTCGCCCGCGCCGGGGTTCGCGGACCCCACGTCGGGGCGCGACGCATCCGCGACCGCGGTGCCGGCCGAGGCTCCGTCCACGGTGACCGAGACGGTCGTGGGCCCGGTCGTGTCGGGGTCGAGGGCCCAGCCGACGACCCGGACGGCGCCCCCGACAGGAGCGCTCACCGCCTCGAGGGTGCCGATCGGGGGGCGGTCGCCGAAGCTGAACCACGTCGAGAGCAGCCCGCCGGCCGACCCACCGGTGTAGGGCCTCGCGGCGACGATCGCGGCGCCGGTCGTCGTCACGGTGCCGCCGGTGCCCTCGAGCCGGACGCCGGTGACCCGGCCGCCCCACTCCCCGTGCCCGTCCCGGCCGGTCACGACGAGCCGTTGGAGGGTCCCGACCGCAAGGAACGCGGCCTCCAGAGCGGCGACCGGGAGGGTCGCCGTCCAGGAGTGCACCGGGTCGCTGGGCGCCGTGCCGTCCCAGGGGTCGGCCCGGGCCGGCAGGTAAGGAACGCCGCCGTCGGTCGACCAGCCGCCGTTCGACGCGGAGAACTGCGTCGTCGCGATGGCCCCTTGATAGGTGAGGATCTGCCCCGCCGTGGCCGTCGTCGCGGCGGCGTTGCCGGGGTATTCGAGGCTCGTCGCCGTGCCCGAGGCCGAGTAGGACGTCGTGCCGCCGTAGACCTGACAGCTGGTCGTGTCACAGATGTCGTACTGCGTGCCACCCCGGCGCACGTAGCTGATGGCGAACGTCCGGATGGCGACGGCGAAGGCGCGCAGGGCCTCGGCCGGCCAGGACGGGACGACCTCCTGGGTGAGCACGCCCCGCACGTAGGTCTCGATGGACAGCGACAGCACGGACGTGACCGCGGTAAGGCCGGCGTTGAGCGCGGTCACCGCGCCCGGGTAGCCGGTGGAGGTACCGTCGGCGCGCCAGACCCGGATCGACCCGCTGGTCGCCTCGAACCGGGCCGGCGACGCGAGGCCGGTGGACCCGCTCAGGGGCACGGTCGTCCAGACGCCGTTCTGGAGCGACTGCAGCTGCAGTCCCGCGCCGTTCGGCGCGAGCCGCCACTGGTCGACACCGCCCGGGAGCACGGTGCGGGCGCCGCTGCTCTCGACGACCGACAGCCCGTCGGTGGGGCTGACCCGCAGCGACCCGGGGTCGGCCGTCAGCCTGACGCGCACGGGCTCGTTGGCGACCGGCGTCACGGCGGTGCCGGGGTAGTAGGTCGACAGGATCTCCCGGTATGCCACGCCCTGGTATGCCGCACCGTAGGCCCCCCAAGCCGACATGCCGTGGCCGTGGCCGTACCCGTGACCCTGCAGCGTCCAGGAGCCGGAGTCCGGCCGGGCGTAGACCTCCTCGGCGTGGGCCGCCGGACCGGAGGCGGTCAGCGCGGCAACCGCGAGCAGCGCCGCCACGAGGAGCCGAGCCGACATTCTGGACGTCCAGCCCACCGGCACGGGTCCCAGTGCTTCCACGGTGGACAGCCTGGCGGCCGCTCGCTCCTGGTGACAGAGGCGTGACCAGACCGTGACCTCGGCCCAACCGCCGGGCGGGGAGCCCCCCTGGCCCAGCGGCTACCCGCGGTCGGCCACCTCGGCGTACAGCGACCACATCGCGGCGGCGGTCTTCGCCCACGAGAACTGCGCCGCGCGGGCCGGGCCGGCGTTGGACAGCTCAGCCCGGCGTCGGGGGTCGAGGGCGGCGGCGGCCAGCCCCTCGGCGAGCGCCCGGGCATCTCCGACGGGGACGACCGCCGCCGCTCCCCCGCCCACCTCGACCAGGGCGGGATCGTCGCTGGTCACGACCGGCACGGCATGGCCCATGGCTTCGAGCACGGGGAAGCCGAAGCCCTCCGCGCGGCTCGGCATGGCCAGGACCGTGGCGCC